>NZ_LHSJ01000075.1:0-15247 GCF_001270295.1 Achromobacter sp. DMS1
TGGCCCTCGGGTCGCGCAGCTTCCTGGTGGCCATCTCCAACCCCAAGGCGCTGCTCTTCATGTCCGCCTTCCTGCCCCAGTTCATCGACCCCGCGCGCGCCGCCTTCTCGCGCAATACGCCACGCTGGCCGCCATCATGGCCGCCCCTGAACGTCGCGGTGATGACGGCCTATGCGGCGCTGGGCGCGCGCCTGGTGCGGCGTGCGCGCCGGCGGGCTGCGGTGGCTGAACCGCCTGTGCGGCGGCGCCATGATCGTCTGGCCGCCACGCTTGCGCTCTACCGCCGCAACGCCCCGTGAACAGAAACAGAAAGCGCGCAGGCGCGCCAGCCGCGGCCTGGCCGCGGCCCCGGTTCCGCGCAGGCTATTCCGGCTGCGGCGGCCAGGACCAGCCCGGCCCGGCGCCCTCGAACGCTTCGGCGGCCAGCAGCAGCTCCCGGTCGGCGCGGCAGCGGCCGACCAGCTGCAGCCCGACGGGCATACCGTCCCGTCCCAGCCCGCAGGGCACGCTGATCGCCGGATTGCCGGTCATGTTGAACAGCATGGTCCACGGATACCAGTGGCCGCGGATATCGGCGCACTGGCGGCCGTCGATGACGATGGAATCGAAAATGTCCGTGCCCAGCGGCACGGCGGTCCGCGACAGGGTGGGCATGGCCAGCAGATCGGCCTCGTCGAACAGCGCCTGCACCTTGCGGTAGAGCGCCGTGCGCGCAAACATGGCCTCCTGGTACTGCACCGCGCTGAACTGCATCGCGGATTCGATCTGCCGGCGCAGCGACGCGCTGTAGGCGTCGGGCGCCTGCGCGATCAGGGGCAGGTAGCGCGCGCGCCATACCGTGTGGTTGATCACACGCCAGACCGGCTCCACGTCGAAACCGGCGCCGTCAAACGGTTCGATGCGCGCGCCCAGGCCGGCCAGGCGCTCGAGCGCGAGCGCGAAGGCGCGCCGCACGTCGGCGTCCACCGGCCGGCCGGGCGGCGCGACGCAATAGCGCACGCGCTTTCCGCGCAGGGTGTCCGGCGACTCCGCCTGCCCCAGGTAGTCGGTCTTGGGCGCCCCCCATCGACCAGGGATCGCAGGGATGCGGCCCGCTCATGGCGGCCATCATCAGGCGGGTGTCCGCGACGGTCCGCGTGGTGGGCGTGACGTAGGTCTGGTTGCCGATGGCGTCGGGCGCCTGGCTGTGGGGAATGGCCCCGATGCTCTGCTTGAACCCGACCACGCCGCAACAGGCGGCCGGAATCCGGGTCGAGCCGCCGCCGTCGGTCGCGACCGCCAGCGCGGTGACGCCCGCCGCCGTCGCCGCCGCCGCGCCGCCGCTCGAACCGCCGCAGGTGCGGTCCGGGCTCCACGGATTGCGGGTATGGCCGAAGAGCGGGGAGTCCGTCATGGACTTGGTGCCGAACTCGGGCGTGGTGGTCTTCCCGATCAGTATCGCGCCCTGCCCGCGCAGCCGCGCCACGGCCACGGCGTCTTCGGCCGGCACGTTGTCGCGAAAGGGCACGGCGCCGAATGTGGTGCGCACGCCGGCGGTATTCACGAGGTCCTTGACCGTGAAAGGCAGGCCGTGCAGCAGGCCCGGCGCTTGCCCCCGCATGAGCGCCTGCTCGGCCGCGCGCGCCGCTTCGAGGGCCTGCTCCGGGCACAGCGTGATGAAACAGTTCAGGGCCGGCTGCAGGCGTTCGGCCCTTTCGATGGCTGCGCGCACCAGTTCCACGGGAGACAGGGCCTTGCCGCGCACCAGGCGCGCCGCTTCGACGGCACTCAACTGCCAGAGGGAATCGCTCATTTGCGCTCGACGGCCGGGCTATTCGTCGAAGACGATGCCGGCCTCCTTGACGATGGGAGCCCAATGCTCGCGCTCGGCGTGCGTGCGGCGCGCGGCCTCGGCGGCGGGCCGGGGCGCCACCAGGAAGCCGCCGGCCTGCAGCTTGGCGACCAGCGCCGGATCCTTGCCCGCGGCCAGGAATGCCTGCTCCAGCTCGCCGACGGCCGCGTCCGGCGTGCCGGCCGGCGCATAGACGGCGTACCAGCTCGACGCGTGCTCATACTGCGGATACCCCTGCTCCAGCAACGTGGGCACGTCCGGCAGCATGGGCAGGCGCCGGGCGCCGGCCACGCCCAGGATCTTCAGCTTGCCGCCGCTGTAGAGCGGCATCATGCTGGCCACGGCGTCCCACCCCATGGAAACCTCGCCGCCGACCACATCGACCAGCATGGGCGCGGCGCCCCGGTACACCACCGGCTCGATCTGCAGGCCGTTCTGCCTGCCCAGTTCGATCGTGCCGAGCTGGCCGGGGCTGCCCTGCGTGGCCAACCCGAGATTCGCCTTGCCCTGGGCCTGTCTGGCCCATTTCACGTACTCGGCCATGTTGCCGTAGGGCTGGTTCGCCCCGGCCGCGGCTGCCGTGGGCACGTCGGCCACCACGGCGACGGGGCGCAGGTCATGATCGGGGTCGTAACCCAGCTTGCGGTAGGTCAGCGGAAAAATCACGAACATCGGCGAGGAGCCGAGGTAGAGCGTCAGCCCGTCCGCCTTGGCTTTCTTCACGGCGTCCAGGCCCAGGCGCCCTGATGCGCCGGGCCGGTTCTCGACAATGACGTTGGCGAATCCGGCGGCCTGCAGGCGCTCCGCATAGGCCCGGGCCACCGCATCGGCCGCGCCGCCGGCCGCATAGCCGACCACGAGTTTCACCACTTTGGCGGGCTCGCCCGCGCCTTGGGCGGCGGCGTCGGACGAAACCCAGAAGGCCGCGGCGGCGGCGAGCACGCAGGCATGGATACGGCGTCTGGCGGTCAAGGCGATTCTCCCGTCTGATGGACAAGGTTGCGGCGGCGGGACCGTCGGCGCGTTGCGCAGCCGCCAGCCGGACCGAGCTTCCGGCATCGGGACATGATCGTCCCTGCTTGACTTGCCGTATAGTGAATTTTTTTACAGTTCAGTTGAGAAAATGGTCAACCCAAAGACCGTGGAAGCGCTGGCGTCCCGGATCAAGCTGCGCCATCTGCAGATCGCCCTGGCCCTGCGGGACGCGCCCACCGCCAAGGAAGTGGCCCGCCGCGCGAACGTCAGCGAATCCGCGGTTTCGAAGACCCTGGCGGAACTGGAGGAGCAGCTGGGCTTCAGGCTGTTCGAGCGCGCCGGCAACGGCAGGCGGCCGACGGCCATGGGCGCGCAGGTGCTGCCCGTCATGGAAGCGCTGGTGTCGCGGGCGCGTTCGATGGCGGAGATCATCGCCGAGGTGCGCTCGGGCAGCCAGGGCGGCCTGCGGGTCGGCGTGGCGACCGACATGGGCAAGCTCATCCTCGCGCCGCTCATCCATGCGTTCAACCAAGCCCAGCCCGGCATCGCGCTCAACGTGCAGACCGGCGGATTCCAGGCCATGGCGGACCTGCTCCGTGAAGACGGGCTGGACGCGCTGGTGTGCTATGACGACAGCAAGCTGGTTTCGCCGGAACTGGGGCGCCTGCGCCTGGCGCCCCCGCAGCCGCTGGTGGTGGTGGCCAACGCCCGCCTGTCGCCGCTGGCGTCCCGGACGGCGTCGCGCTGCGCGACCTGCACGGGCAGCCGTGGTGCAGGCCCCGGCCCGGCACCATGATGCACGCCAGGCTGTCGGAACTGTTCCTGCGAGCCGATCTGGATCTGCCGGCCCGCGGCATCGAGGCGAGCGACCTCCTGCTGACCGACGAATTCGTGCGCGCCACGGATTACCTGGTCATGCTGCCCGTCGCGGCGGCGCGCCGGCTGGCCGATGCCGGGGATGCGGCGATCCTGCCGATCGACCTCGGCCTGCACAACCCGCCCACCCTGGTTGCCTGGGAACGCGCGCGCGAATGGCAGCCCTCGCTGGCGCGGTTCCTGGACTTCTGCCAGCGCCGGACGCCCTGAAGCGCACCGGGGGCGCTCACCGCAGGCCGGCGCCGGCCGCCAGCGGCCTCATGGCCCGGCGCCTCCTTGGCCCAGGGCTCGCCGACAACTGCCCGGCCAGGTATTCGATGAGGGCCTGCACCCGCGCCGGACGGCGGCGTCCCGGCGGCGTGATGATGTGCAGCGAGATCGGGTCCACCAGCCAGTCGTCCATGACCGTTTCCAATTCGCCTGTCTGCAGCTCGTTCCAGGTCAGGAATTCAGGTTGCAGCGCCAGGCCCAGGCCGGCCTTGAGGGCGGGCACGAGCGCTTCCGCATTGTTCACGTGCAGGTAGGCGGGCATGGACAGGGAATGGTCGCCGTGCACCGGGTGGCGAAAGCGCCAGTTCGGCCCGTGGCGCGAATACATGTAGCGCAGCGCGCGGTGATGGACGAGATCGCGCGGATGCGTGGGCCGCCCGTAGCGGGCGAAATAGGCGGGCGCGCCGACGAGCAGGATGCGCACCGAGCACAGCCGGCGGGCCAGGAGGCTGGAATCGGTCATCGAGGAGATGCGCAAAGCCGCGTCGAAGCGTTCGGAGACGACATCGACCAGCTTGTCGTTGAATTCGATCTCCAGCCCGACTTCGGGATGGGCGCGCATGAAGCCCGGCAGCATGGGCGCCAGGCGCGAAACGCCGAAGGACATGGGCGCGGCGAGCCGGACGGTGCCGCGCAGGCTGCCGGATTGCTCGGTGACCTCGGACTCCACCGCCTCGCCTTCTTCCAGGATGCGCGCGGCGCGCTCGATGGCGGCGTAGCCCGCGTCGGTCAGCGACAGCTGGCGCGAGGTGCGGTGGATGAGCATGGTCTGCATGCGGGATTCCAGTCTCGAGACCGCTTTCGAGACGGTGGCCTGCGACAGCGAAAATGCCGCCGCGGTCTTGGCGAAAGAGCCGGTTTCGGCGACTTTGGCAAAAATCGCCCAGGCTTCCAGGTCCGGTAGTTTCTTCATTGCGCGCTTCCCGAGTCCGCAAAAGGCAGGCGTTTTAGCACGCCATTCTGGCATCCAGGCGCGCCGCATTCCCGAAAAAACGGAAAACATGGAATTCCGTTTTTCGCATTCTCCACGCAATTTCCCGAACGTAAACTAGTTGCGCCACATGCGGATACTTCCGCGTCCTCTTTTTTCTCCGCCCGCAGGTGATCGCCATGACCAGCAACAAATACCTCGAAGTCCTCACGCCCCAGAACAGCCAGATCATTTTCATCGACCAGCAGCCGCAAATGGCTTTCGGCGTGCAGTCCATCGACCGTCAGACCCTGAAGAACAACGTGGTGGGCCTGGCCAAGGCGGCCAAGGTCTTCAACATTCCCACCACCATCACCACCGTTGAAACCGACAGTTTCTCGGGCAATACTTATCCCGAACTGCTGGCCGTGTTCCCCGACCACAAGATTCTCGAACGCACCTCGATGAACTCGTGGGACGACCAGAACGTGCGCGATTCGCAAGTGGAAGAGGTCCACGTGCCCTTCGATTTCCACGGTCTGATGCTCAGCAACGGCCGCATCATCGCCGCCGAAGCCTACGCCCTGCACCGCGCCTACATCGAAGACCCGGCCCAGCCCTTCGGCCCCTACGTGCGCCAGCGCATCCTGGCCGGCAAGGCCCTGAGCGCCGCCGACTACCTGGCCGCCATGGAGGAGCATGCCCGGACCCGGCAGGCATGGAAGGACTGGATGGCCGCCACAGACGCGCTGCTGACCCCCGCCCTGCCTTTCGAAGCCTGCCTCCTGGAAGAGGTTGACGAAGCGGCCACGCCGCTGGCCGCCTTCAGGCGCGCCGGCAATTTCCTGGGCGCCTGCGGCCTGGCGCTGCCCGCCGGCTTCGGCGCGCACGGCATGCCGGTCGGCATCCAGCTCCTGGGCAAGCCCTACGACGACGGCCTGCTCTGCCGCATCGGCATCGCCTTCCAGCACGCCACGGACTGGCACCTGCGGCATCCCGACCTGCGGGGGCTGGCGGCATAGCGCCGAGCGGGCGGGCTACTCGATGCCGTACTTGCCCGGCGCGATGACGCCGTTCGGGTCCAGGGCTGCCTTGATCGACGAGCAGGCGCGCACGAACTCCGGCATGCGCTGCGCCTGGTGGAACCCGTGGTACATCGTGGGCGCCCGCCCCACGAAAACCCCGCTCGACGCGAACAGCTCTCCCAGCGCCCGGTAGCAAGCATCGGCCCGCGCCGTCTCGGCGGCGTCCTCGCGGTTATAGAGAATCGCATGGACGCTGCGCGCGAACCTCGCGCCGCATACGTTCGACAGCAGGTATTCCAGCCCATGGTCCTCGCAGATGCGGCGCGCCTTGCGCTGAAAGCCGTTGACCACCTCGCCCACCACCGGCGACCCTGCGGACAGCCAGATCGCGCCGCCGCCGGGACGCCAGCCCAGCATTTTCAGCTCGCTGTCCGTCGGTACGCCGGTATTGGAATTGATGGCGATGTGCAGCGGCCCGATGCGCTCGGCCTCGTCCAGCGGGATCCGCCTCCCTTTGCCCAATGCCAGGAAATGACGCGCGACGCGCTCGAGCTGCGGCTCGACGGCCTCCCGGCTGGCGCCATACAGCGCTCCGGATACCGTCCATGCGCCCAGGCCGTATTCGCGGCGCAAAGCGGCCCGCCCCTCGTCGGACAAGGTCCGGGCGCCGCCGCTGGCCGCGTACTCCGGGTGGGTCGCCGCCGAGGAAAGCAGGTACAGATCATTGGTGGCCCGGATCAGCGTGGGCACGAAATTGGTCTGCTTGAGCGGACGGATGCGGTCGATGATGCCGTCGTCTGGGCCCTGACCGGGTCCGTCGCCGTGTTCGTGGCCACGCTGGTGCTGCTCACCTATCTCACCTTCGACCAGATGGAAGACGATCTGGTCGACCAGATCCTGACGGCCGAGACCAGCCGGGTGGCGCAGCGCCTGGACGCAGACACCGAATTCTCGCTCTCGCATCAGGCGCAGGAGCTGGGCGGCACGATGCGCGCATGGCTGCGCCGCGCCGGCGAAACGGCGACCTGCCCGCGCCGCTGCGCGGCATGTCGCCCGGACTGCACATGCTGGCGCCCGACGCCGAGACCTGGCACGTCATGGTCGCCGACACCGCGCGCGGCAGGCTCTACGTGCTCTACGACGCCACGGACCACGAAGCGCGGGTGCGCGAATTCGGCCTGATCGTGCTGGGCATGGGCGCCCTCTGCACCATCGCGGCCTACGCCTTGTCGCGCAGGGTGTCCGGCATCGCCGTGGGCCCGCTGCTGGACCTGACGAACCGCCTCTCGGAGTGGGCGCCCGGTTCGCCCGAAATCGAAATCACCCGCGACGACGAAGCCGGCCGCCTGATCGAGGCGTTCAACCGGGTGCAGAACCAGGTCGACCGCTCCATCGCCCGCGAGCGCGAGTTCGCGGCCAACCTGAGCCACGAAGCCCGCACGCAGCTGGCGGCCATCCGCTCCGACAGCGAGATCATGCAGCTCAACCCCGCCATGCCCGCCGACGCGCAGCCACGCCTGGAACGGATCGTGGCCAACGTGGACCACATCGTCTCGTCCCTGGAAAGCGTGCGCGCCATCGCCAGCGACGAATCCCGGCCCGCCGAGCCAGTCGACCTGGCCGCCTGCATGGACGACGCCTGGCGCGGCCTGGAGGGCAAGGCGACGCCGCCGGACTCGCCTTCCGCACCACGTCCCGCCGGACGCGGTGCGCACGCTGGACCGCTATGCGCTCCTGACGGTGCTGCGCAATCTGGTGCGCAACGCCATCGAACACGCCGCCCCGGCGACGCTGACCGCGCGGCTCACGGTCGACGCGCGCTGGAGCTGCGCGACACCGGCCAGGGCATCGCGGCCGAGGAACTGCCGTTCATCTTCCAGCGCTACTACGCGGACGCCTGGGCGACACGCCCGGCGCGGCGGCCGACAAGAGCGATTTTCCCCGCGGGCTGGGCCTGGCCATCGCCAAGCGGGTGTGCGATGCGCAGGGCTGGGAATTGCGCGTCGGATCGCAGCGCGACGGCCCGGACCACGGCACCTGTTTCACGCTGCGCCTGCGCTGACCGGGCGCGCCGCGGGCCGCCACAAGCGCCCCCGTCTGGCGTCCCCGCCCATTTGACGCGGATTCAACGCGGCGGCCCCCATACTGCGGGCTCTTCAGGCGTGTATTGCGTTTATCTCTATGCCCACCGCGTTCTATCGCACGGCACCTGATCGTGCCCTGTCATTCTCCCCCACGCCGCTGCCGGCACCGACGCCAGCCGCGCTCAGCTTCGGCGACATCTGCCGCCTGGCGAAGGCCGTGCGCGGGCGCGAGTTCTTCGATGCGCTGTACAAGGCGCCGGCGGCGTTCCGCCGCCCCACGGGCGACACGATCGTCTGCCGCTGCGAGGAAGTGACTGCGGCGCAGGTGCGCGAAACCGTCAAGCTCGGGTGCAGCGGACCCAACCAGATGAAGGCTTTCCTGCGCTGCGGCATGGGGCCATGCCAGGGCCGCTTCTGCGGGCTGACGGTGTCGGAGATCATCGCCGAGGAACGCGGCGTGCCCACGCCGGAAGTCGGGTACTACCGGCTGCGCTTCCCGACCAAGCCGCTCACGTTGGGCGAGCTGGCCTCGCTGCCGCAGACGGACGAATCGCGGCAGGCGGTGGTGCGCCTGAAGAAATAGGCCCATCCAGAATAAATAGGCCCGCCCCTGCCCGCTTACGCGGCCCCCTCAAGGGGCGGCACGGGAGGACCGGCAAAGCCGGATCCCCGGCGCCCCCGCTTGGGGGCCGAGGAAAGGGGGCGGTGTGCCAGAAGCGGACAGGGTTGGGCGCGGGGTGAGGCCGGTGCAGCGGAAACGGATGCGATGAGGACGGTATGGACGGGAGTCGGGCGGCGGAGGTCATCATCATCGGCGGAGGGCTGCACGGGAGCTCGGCGGCGCTGCATCTCGCGCGGGCCGGGGTGCGGGCGCTGGTGATCGAAAAGAATTACGTGGGCCGGCATGCGTCGGGCGTGAATGCGGGCGGGGTGCGCACGCTGTCGCGGCACCTGGCGGAGGTGCCGCTGGCCCTGGCGTCGCGCGAGCTCTGGTATCGCATCGGCGAGCTGGTGGACGACGATTGCGGGTTCGAGCAGCATGGGCAGGTGCGGGTGGCCGAGAACGAGGCCGACGCGCAGACGCTGCGCGAGCGGCTGCAGATCATGACGGCGCACGGTTATACCCACGAGCAGTGGATAAGCCCGGAGGATCTGCGGGCGCTGATTCCCGCGATCGCGCCCACGGTGCGCGGCGGGCTGATTGCGCGCGAGGACGCGGCGGCCGATCCCTACCGGACCACGCTGGCGTTCCGCCGCAAGGCGGCCAGCCTGGGGCGCGCGCTTCCTGGAAGGCGTGCGGGTGGCAAGCGTGCTGCCGCAGGCAGGGCAATGGCGGGTGGAGACGGATGCGGGTGTCTATACCGCGCCGCGCATTCTCAACTGCGCGGGCGCGTGGGCCGACCGTATCGCCGCGCAGTGGGGCGAGCCGGTGCCGCTGCAGCCCATCAGCCCCATGATGCTGGTAACGCTGCGCATGGACCACTTCCTGGATCCGGTCGTGCTGGGCACGGGCAGGCCGCTGTCGTTCAAGCAGCGCGCCAATGGCACGGTGCTGATCGGCGGCGGCCGGCGCGCGTGGGTGGACCGCGACACCGAATGGACCGAACTGGATTTCCGCTCGCTGGCAGAGGGCGCGCGCACGGTATGCGACCTTTTTCCCCATATGCGCCACGCCGTGGTCAACCGGGGCTGGGCCGGCATCGAGGCCGCCATGCCGGACGAGATTCCCGTCATCGGCCGCAGCAGCCGCCACGAGACGGCTTTCCACGCGTTCGGCTTTTCCGCCCATGGTTTCGAGCTGGGGCCCATCGTGGGCCGCATCATGGCCGACCTGATCACCACCGGCAAGACGGAGCTGCCCATCGCGCCGTTTCGCATCGAACGTTTTTCCGGCGCCTGACGGGCGCCCCGTTTCCAAGGAGCATCTCCATGAGTGACATCGCGCGCAAGGAAAGCAATGAGCGGCTCAGCCGCGTGGTCATACACGGCGATACCGTGTACGTGGCCGGCGTGACCTCGTCGGCGCCCGGCGGCATCGCCGAGCAGACGCGCGACGTGCTGGCCAAGATCGAGCGCTATCTCGAAAAGGCGCAGACCGACAAGACGCGCCTGCTGTCGGCGCAAATCTGGCTCAAGGACATCGAGCGCGATTTCGAGGGCATGAATGCGGTGTGGGCGGAATGGCTGCCGCCGCGCCTCATGCCCACGCGCGCCACCTGCGAGGCCAAGCTGGCCTCGCCGGAACTGCTGGTGGAAATCATCGTGACCGCGGCGGCGCGGCCGGTGCTCATCGGCGTGGGGGCTGAAAGCTGATCTCGGCGGGACGGCCAGGCAGGTTCAGGGTGGCGGTGGCGGGCGGCGTGGTCGCCACCACCTGCCCCGCCGCGCAGCACCATCAGCCGCGTGGCGCGCAGTCGCAGCGCCTCGACGGGGTCGCGCGCCTGCAGCAGCACCAGGTCGGCGCGCTTGCCGACTTCCAGCCCGTAGCCCTCCAGGCCCAGGATCGCGGCGGGCGCGGCCGTCACGGCCTGGAAACAGGCCCGCATGGCGTCCTGGCCCGTCATCTGCGCCACGTGCAGCCCCATGTGGGCGACTTCCAGCATGTCGCCCGAACCCAGGCTGTACCAGGGGTCCATGACGCAGTCGTGGCCGAAGGCCACGGGCACGCCGGCGGCCATCAGCTCGGGCACCCGCGTCATGCCGCGCCGTTTGGGATAGGTGTCGTGGCGGCCCTGCAGCGTGATGTTGATGAGGGGGTTGGCGATGGCCGCCACGCCGGCCTCGCGCATCAGCGGGATGAGCTTGGAGACGTAATAGTTGTCCATGGAATGCATGGACGTGAGGTGCGAGCCGGCCACCCGGCCCTGCAGCCCCAGCCGGTGCGCGTGGCTGGCCAGCGTCTCGATGTGGCGCGAATGCGGATCGTCGCTTTCGTCGCAGTGCATGTCCACGCGCAGGCCGCGCTCGGCGGCCAGCTCGCACAGGATGCGCACGGATTCGGCGCCGTCCTGCATGGTGCGCTCGAAATGCGGAATGCCGCCCACCACGTCCACACCCATGTCCAGCGCCCGCTTCAGGTTGTCGAGCGCGCCGGGCGCGCGCAGCACGCCGTCCTGCGGGAAAGCCACCAGCTGCAGGTCGAGGTAGGGCTTGACGCGCTCGCGCACGTGCAGCAGCGCCTCCACGGCCAGCAGGCGCGGGTCGCACACGTCCACGTGTGAACGGATGGCGAGCAGGCCGCGCGCCACTGCCCAGTCGCAATAGGCCAGGGCGCGCTCCACCAGCGCTTCCTGCGTGAGCAGCGGTTTCAGTTCGCCCCAGAGCGCGATGCCTTCGAGCAGCGTGCCCGACTGGTTCACGCGCGGCAGGCCATAGGACAGCGTGGAGTCCATGTGGAAGTGGGCGTCCACGAAGGGCGGCGACACGAGCTGGCCGGCCGCGTCGATGGTCTGGCCGGCCTCGGCCTTCAGCGCCGGTTCCAGCGCCGCGATGCGGCCGCCGGCGATGCCGATATCGATGTCCTGGCGGCCGTCGGGCAGCGAGCAGTGTCTAAGGATCAGATCGAACATGCGGGTTCCTTGCGGAAGGTTTCAGTGGTTCATGGTAATGCGTGTCACCCCGGTTGTATGAAAACGGCGCCCACACGCGGGTTCGCACGCAGCCGGCCCTGCCGGTCCGTAGCGACGCTTCCTTGAGGGGAAAGCGCGCGGCGCTTGGGGGGCGTCTTCCCTACCGCTCGCCCTTGCGGTAGGGCTTCATCAGCGCCTGGGGATAGGCGGCGCGGCGAGCCATGACCACCAGCGCCAGGATGGACAGAACGTATGGCAGCATCAGGTATACCTGATAGGGCAATTCGGGCAGGCCCGGCAGCGCCGCGCGCCCTGCTGCAGCCGGAGCTGGAGCGCGTCGAAAAAGGCGAAGATCAGGGCGCCCGCGAGCGCCTTGCCGGGCCGCCACGAGGCAAAGACCACCAGCGCCACGCAGACCCAGCCGCGGCCGTTGACCATGTTGAAGAAGAACGCGTTGAAGGCCGCCAGCGTCAGGAAGCTGCCCGCCACGCCCATCAGGGCGGAGCCTGCCACGATGGCGCCCATGCGCAACCGCGTGACCGACAGGCCCTGGCCTTCGGCGGCGGCGGGGTTCTCGCCCACCATGCGGATCGCCAGGCCGACCGGCGTGCGGTTCAGCACCCAGGCCAGGACGGGCGCCCGCGGCCAGCGCCAGCAGCGTCATGGGTGTCTGCCCGGCCAGCACGGGCCCGACCAGCGGGATGCCGGCCAGGAACTTCATTTCGGCGAAGGGCGTGATGGTGGGCGGGGTGTTCAAGCTGGGGAAGGTGACACGGTAGGCGAAGTAGCTCAGGCTGGTGGCCAGCATGGTGACGCCCAGGCCCGAGACGTGCTGCGACAGGCCGAGGGGCACCGTCAGCACCGCATGCAGCAGGCCGAACGCCGCCGGCCAGCGCGGCCGCCAGCACGCCGCGTACAGCGGCGCTCCCAGGTACACCACCAGCCAGCCGGTGAAGGCGCCCGCGGCCATGATGCCCTCGATGCCCAGGTTGAGCACGCCGGCGCGCTCGCACAGCAGCACGCCCAGCGTGCCCAGGATCAGGGGCGTGGCCAGGCGCAGCACGGCAATCCAGAAAGCCGCCGAACTCAGCAGATCCATCCATTCCATTGCGGTTTCCTCAGGCGGGGTTGCGGCGCAGGCGGTATTGCGCGAACAGCGTGGCCACCAGCATGGCCAGCAGCGACGTCGCCACAATGACGTCGGCGATGTAATTGGGCACCGCGATGGCGCGGCTCATGCTGTCCGCGCCCACCAGCATGCCGGCCACGAAGACGCTGGCGAGCACCACGCCCAGCGGATGCAGGCCCGCCAGCATGGCCACCACCACGCCGGTGTAGCCATAGCCGGGCGACATGTCCAGCGTGACGTAGCCGGTGCGCCCGGCCACCTCGATGGCGCCGGCCAGGCCGGCCAGCGCGCCCGACAGCACGGCGGTGCCCAGCATGACGCGGTTGACGGCAGGCCCAGGAAGCGCGCGGCGTGGGCATTGGCACCCACCGCCCGCATCTGGAAGCCGAACACGGTGTAGCGGTTGAGCAGCCACAGGCCCGCCGCCAGGCCGGCGGCCCAGAGCAGGCCGGTGTGGGCGCGCGTGCGCGCGATCAGCTTGCCCAGTTCCAGATCGCCGTTGAGCGCCACCGATTGCGGCCAGCCCATGGCCATGGGGTCTTTCATGGGGCCGTCCAGCATCATCGAAACGAAGAGCAGCACGATGAAGTTGCCCAGCAGCGTGGTCACCACCTCGTCCACGCCCAGCCGGGTCTTGAGCAGCGCGGGAACCAGCAGCAGCAGCGCGCCCGCCAGCGCGGCGGCCAGCATCATGCCGGCAAAAAGCACGGGCACGGGCAGGTCGAAGCCCGTGCCGCCGTGCAGGCCGCCCACGGCCACGGCCGCCAGCGCGCCCAGGTAGAGCTGGCCTTCGGCGCCGATGTTGTAGAAGCGGGCGCGGAACGCCACCGCACAGGCCAGGCCCGTGAGCATCAGCGGCGTGGCGCGCGTCAGCGTTTCCGACAGCGCGAAGCGCGAACCGAACGCGCCTTCGAAGAGCAGGGCGTAGGTTTTGCCCACGGGGGCGCCGGCCCACGCCACCAGCAGCGTGCAGATGGCCAGGGTGCAGAGAATGGCCGCCACCGGGGCCAGCGCCAGCGCGAGGCGGCTGGGCTCGGCGCGGCGTTCCAGGATGAATTTCATGCGGGGTCGTTCCAGGTGTTTGGGGCGCGCGCGCTTCAGGCGGCGGTGCCCGTCATGGCCAGGCCCACGGTGGCGGGCGTCCATTCGGCCACGGGTTTCACGGCCACCAGCCTGCCGCCGCACAGCACGGCGATGCGGTCGGCCAGGGCGAAGATTTCTTCCAGGTCTTCCGAGATCAGCAACACGCCGGCGCCGCGCCGGCGCGCCGCGAGCAGTTGCTCGCGCACGTAGGCCACCGCGCCGATGTCCAGGCCCCAGGTGGGCTGGTCGGCCACGATGAAGCGCGGTTCGCGCGCCAGCTCCACGCGTCCGGCGGCCCCGGCAGGCGCAGCAGGGGCAGCACCTGCCGGAAGTGCACGACGCCCAGCACGTTGGACGCGTCGCCCGCGCACAGGGGCAGGCGCGAATGGCCCGAGGCGAATTTGCGCACCACGTCCTCGGCCGTGTCTTTCACGTCCAGCCAGACCATGTCGCCGCGCGGCACCACGCTGCTGCGCACGTCGCGCCCGCCCTCACCAGCACGCGCTCGATGATGGAGCTTTCCTCGGGCGCGAAGGCCGCGCCCTCCTCCGCCGCGCCCTCGCCTTCCACCAGCGCCGCGAGCTCTTCTCCCTGCGCGCCCGCCGGCCCGCCGCCGCGCAGCAGTTTCAGCACCGCCTGCGCCGTGCGCTGGCGCCGGCTCAGGCCATGGGCGCTCCTGGCCCGGTTGCGCCGCGCAAGCTGGTTGAAGAGCTCGATCAGGATGGAAAAGCCGATGGCGGCGTAGAGGTACCCCTTGGGCACGTGGAAACCCAGCCCTTCGGCAACCAGGCTGAAGCCGATCATGAGGAGCAGGCCCAGGCACAGGATGACCACGGTGGGATGGCGCGCCACGAAATTCATCAGCGGACGGCTGGCCAGCATCATCACGGCCATGGCCGCCACCACTGCGATCATCATGATGCTCAGATCCTGCACCATGCCCACGGCGGTAATCACCGAATCCAGCGAGAACACGGCATCGAGCACCACGATCTGCAGGATCACCTGCCAGAACACGGCATGCTGCGGCTTCTGCGCGCCCTGGTGGGCCTGGCCCTCCACCCGCTCGTGCAGTTCCATCGTGCCCTTGAAGAGCAGGAAAGCGCCGCCCAGGATGAGGATGAGGTCGCGTCCGGAGATTTCCGCGTCCAGCACGGTAAACAGCGGCTGCGTCAGCGTCACCACCCAGGCGATGCCCGCCAGCAGACCCAGGCGCATCGCCATGGCCAGGCCGAGGCCGATCAGGCGCGCGCGGTTGCGCTGGTGGACGGGAAGCTTGTCGGCCAGGATGGCGATGAACACCAGGTTGTCGATGCCCAGCACGATTTCCAGGACGATCAGGGTCGCCAGGCCCAGCCAGGCGGTGGGATCGGAGATCCAGTCGAAGATCATGGGTATTCCAGAGTATGGGGACGGGATGCGCCGCGCCGCCGGCTCGGGCGCATGCGCAAGCATGCGCGGCATGGCGCGCGGAAGGGGCGGGAGGGAATGGACG
>NZ_LHSJ01000075.1:16128-22885 GCF_001270295.1 Achromobacter sp. DMS1
AGGACGGGGCCTGAACGGCCCGGGCCGTTCAGGCCCGGCGCCAGCGCGGCGGGCGCTTTTCCAGGAACGCGTCGATGCCCTCGCGGGCGTCGTCCTCCATCATGTTGTGCGCCATGACGTCCGCCGCGTATTCGTAAGCGTCGCCCAGGGCCATCTGCCGCTGCCGGTAGAACATGCGCTTGCCGTAGCGGATGGCCGCCGGGCTCTTGGCCAGGATGTCCCGCGCCAGCTCCGCCACGCGGGCGCCCAGCCGCTCGGCGGGCACCGCATCGTTGACCAGGCCCCAGTCCAGCGCCTGGGCGGCGTCGATGAACCGGGCGGTGACCAGCATTTCGAAAGCGCGCTTGGCCGACATATTGCGCGACAGCGCGACCGCGGGCGTGGAGCAGAAGAGCCCGACGTTGATGCCCGACACCGCGAAGCGCGCCGTGTCGGCGCATACGGCCAGATCGCAGCTGGCCACGAGCTGGCAGCCGGCCGCCGTGGCGATGCCCTGCACCTTGGCGATGACCGGCACCGGCAGGGCCTGCAGGCCCTGCATGACCGCGCTGCATTTGCGGAACAGCGCGCGGTAGTCATCCAGGTCGGGCTGGCTGCGCATCTCCCGGAGATCGTGGCCGGCGCAGAACGCCTTGCCCGCCGCTTCCAGCACCACGCAACGCACCGAGGCATCGCGCTCCAGGGCCTGGAGCTCGCGCTGCAGGGCGTCCAGCAGGCCGGCGCAAAGCGCATTGAACCGGGCGGGCCGGTTCAGCCGCAAGGTCGTGACGCCGCCGTCGTCGGAACGTTCGAGCATGGGGGCTTCGGCAGCGGTCTGCAAGGCGGGCATGGCGTTCTCCTCTCATGGTCGGGATTCGGGGCCGGGCCGGTCTTTGCCGGCGCCGGCACGCGCTGGGGCATGTTAACGCTTCGGCGCCGCCTCAGGACCGCGCGGCCGGCGGCGTTTCGCGGTTCATGCGCCCGGCCAGCAGCCACAGGGGGCCCACGATGGCTCCGCCCGCCAGCGCCATGGCGGCCTGCGGCGCGATGCCGCTTTCCAGCAGCAGCGTGGCGGCTAGCGCCGAGCCGCTCATTTCCAGCAGCCCGAACACCGCGGCGGCGGTGCCGGCGCGATCCGCGAACGGCTCCAGCGCGAGGCTCAGCGCCGAACCCAGGGCCAGCGAAAAACCCACCGTCAGCACGGCGACCGGCGCCATGAAGGCCGCCGCCGACAAAGGCAGCCACAGCCATGCCGCCACGTGCATGGCGCTGGCCGCGAGCAGGGCCACCATGCCGGTGCGCACCATGGCGCGGCGCCCGAAACGCCTGATGAACAGGGGCGCAAGAAAGAACGCGCCGATATTGATGGCGGCGTTGCCGCCGAACCAGGCGGAAAACCCCAGTTCGGAATAGCCGAGCTGCTGCACGAGCACCACGGGCGCGGCCGACACGAACACCAGGATCATGGCCATGCCGGCCAGCGCGAAGGCCGCGTAGTAGTAAAAGCGCGCGCTCGCCACGATGGGCTTGTAGCGCGCCACGCTGTAGAGCGGCGCGCTGGCGGCCCGCTCGTGCCGCGCATGGGTTTCCTCGAAGCGCCGGACCAGCAGGACGGCCAGCGCCAGAGCGAACGCCGCCATGAAACCGAAGGTGCTGCGCCAGCCCGCGTGCATGGCGAGCAATCCGCCCACCATCGGCGCCAGGGCGGGGACCAGGCACAACGCCCCGTTCAGATAGCTGTAGATGCGCGCGCCTTCCGTGGGGCTGTAGCGGTCGCGCACCGCCGCGAACGCCACCAGCGAAGCCGCGCACGCGCCCAGCCCCTGGACCACGCGCGCCGCATAGAACGTCTCGATGGAAGGAGCCAGCGCTCCCAGCGCCGAGCCCGCCAGGTATGCCGCCACGCCGGCCAGCGCCACGGGCCGGCGGCCGTGCCGGTCCGCAAGCGGCCCGATCAGCACCTGGCCCAGGCCCACGGTGAAAATGAAGAGCGTGATGCTGGCCTGCAAGCCGCTCATCGGCGCTCCGAACGCCGCCGCCATCGCGGGCAGAGAAGGAAGATAGATATCGATCGCCATGGGCGCCAGCGTCACCAGCCCCATCAGCAATCCAACCAGCCATGTGCGCCGCGCCGGCGCCTCCGCAAATGCCATTGTCCCTGCCGGCTGCCGCTCCGGCCCTGAAAAAACCTGAAATTATCCTATAGTCCGCGGGGCGGGCCGTTGCGCCGGCGGGGGGGCTCTCCGCCGAAGGCCCTGCGGACCTGCCGGAAATTGCGGCCGCCGCGGCGTGCGATAGATAGAATGGATGGGCCATGGATACGCCCTCGACCCGCCCCCGCATCGTCATTTCCTATTGCACGCAATGCCAATGGCTGTTGCGCGCGGCCTGGATGGCGCAGGAACTGCTTTCCACGTTTTCCACCGATCTGGGCGAGGTGGCGCTGCAGCCCGGCACCGGCGGCATTTTCCAGATTACCTGCAACGGCGATCTCATCTGGGACCGCAAGCGCGACGGCGGTTTCCCCGACGCCAAGACGCTCAAGCAGCGCCTGCGCGACCGGCTGGATCCCGGCCGGTCGCTGGGCCATATCGACGGCCATTCCGCGGAACGTTCCTGAAAGTGACAGGATAATTCTGTTATTTCGGCGATTTTTGTGCTAAAATCTTCGAATTGCCGGCCAAGATATGTCAAATATCAAAAACAACAATAAACGCCGACATCCCTTTCGCGGTGCGCCTGAATTGCCGTCCCCCGCCACCACCGGCAATTATTCGGCGCGCTGAATCCGGGGCTGCGCACGAGGGCGGGGGAGTCCGGGGCCCGCATACAGGAGAGCGCGCATGTCGCAGAAATTCATTGGCAAGAAATGGAACTTTGAAGTCGCTCCGCTTAACTGGAAAGCTCCCGGCCAGAAAAAGGAATCCGAATCCAAGCCGGTGAAATCGGCCCAGGACCATTCCGGCGAAGCGGAGCGCCGCCGCGCTGCGTAATGCGCGCCAGGGCCGGCGCAGGGCGCCGGTCGGCAAGGCTTCCTTACAGGGCGGGCAATCGCAGGATTGCCCGCCCTGTGCATTGATGCGTTGCGCATCCCGATCCCTCCACGGCCTCGGCGCGCCCGCGTTTCGGCGCTCCGCGTTCAGGCGTCCCCCGGGTTGGATGTAGCGGGCTTCGGCGCGGCGGGGTTTCGGCGCGCCCGGAGGGCCGGGGCGGCCGCGGGCTCCGCTCAATGCCCCGCCGTCTGGCCGCGCAGGTTTTGCGCCGCCGGCGCGGCGTCGCTGCTTTCTCCCCAGGCCTGGTACAGCACGCGATTGCGCCCGCCCGTCTTGGCCTGGTAGAGCATTTCGTCGGCATGGCGAAAGAGCGTGTCGCTGCGCGCGCCCTTGTGCCAGCGCAGGCACGCCACGCCGAAGCTCGCCGTAATGCGGAAGCGGAAGCCTCCGTCGGCCACCACTTCGGCGCGTTCGATCGCCGAGCGCATGCGCTCGGCCATTTCCACCACGTGCGCCACGCTTTCGCCCAGGCACAGCGCCGCGAATTCCTCGCCGCCCACTCGCGCCACCACATCCGACTGCCGCCAGGTCTTGCGGCACAGATCGGCCACCGTGCGCAGCGCCTGGTCGCCGGCCGCATGGCCGCAGGTATCGTTCACGCGCTTGAACTCATCGATGTCGAACAGGATGAACGCCAGCACGGGCGGGGAGCCGCGCCACTGGCTGCGCAGCGTCTCGAAGTGCGTTTCGAACGCACGGCGGTTGAGCAGGCCCGTCAGGAAATCGGTTTCCGCCATATGGGCAAGGTCTTCGATAAGGCGGTCGCGTTCGCGCTGGAGCTGGCGCTGCGTGGCGGCATTGTCCTTGAGGACATTGAGCGCATGGAACATCCCGTCCACCTCGCCGCGGTACTTTCCCACCGGGATTTCGCCCACTGGCCCGCCGTCGGCGATGGCGCCGATCAGCCGGGTGGCCTGCACGAACGGACGGATCACGCGGCGGCGGAATTGCCCGAGCGACAGCAGCAAGGCCGCGGCCAGCGTGGCGGCCGCCAGCAGGGTAACGGTCAGTAGCCGCAACGATTCGCGGCGCTGGGCTTCGATGTGCGCCTGCAGGTCCGCGAGCATCACGTCGCGGAACTCCGTGATCGACCGCATCATCGGCACATATCTGGCCGCCAGTTCGGCCGTGGTGACCGGCGCGGGCTGCCGCGCCGCCTCGTCGCGCAGCTTGGCAATATATTGCAGCCCCTCGCCGAAATACCCTTGCAGCAGTCTCCGGTATGCCGCCGAGGGCCGCGGCTCGGGCAGCGTGTCGATACGCGCGGCGATCAGCGCGCGCAGCGTGTCGATGCGTCCCAGGGTGTGCTCGATGCGGTACTCGTCGTCCTGCGTCAGCTTTCTCTGCTTGACCAGCGCGGGCGTGAACATCGAACCCAGCAGCCCGGCCTGCTCGCGCAGCTCCGCCGCCAGCAGGGAGAGCGCGAGCAGGCTGGGCGCGTCCGTGTCGTTGCGCAGCACTCTGGCCACGCCGCCCGCCATGGATGCCTGCAGTTCCGGGATAATCGCCACCATTTTCTCCACGGCCTGGAGAAAGACGCGGCCCGACACTTCGGCATGCGGCGTGGCGAAAAGCCGGTCCGCCATTTCGCGCGCTTCGAGAAGAAGATGGCGGATCCGCTGGACATTATTGAACTCGGGCGCCGAATCCGGATAAAGCGGCGCACGATACAGCGCCAGCAGATCGGCGATTTTGGCTTCGCTCTGTTCGCGCGCGATGCGCACGCGCTCGAGCGCGGAAGCCGGCACGGGATAATCGAAGCCGAATGCCGCATTCATGGGGCCGCGTTCCGCCGAAACCCGTTCCATCGCCTGGAGCGTGGCGCGGACGATGTCGAATCCGCGTTGCGCCTCGCGCGCCGACGAAAATGCCTTCCAGTTATGCATCAGCAGCATGCCGGTCAGTATGGATACCGGAACCAGGACCGCCACTGCGAGAAGCAGAAAATAGCGTTCCAGGGATTTCACGGAAAAAGCGCTGCGCAGCATATACCGGAGGGGATGCCCGTTCTGTTTGCTGCGGAGAATACTTTAAATATGAACGGGCGGCGTCCCTGTGCCACAGAAAATACATTTCTTGATAATTGGCATGAAATAAAACGTTGTGGTCCCGGTTTGAATTTCAATTGGCTGCGGATACCTGCGTTTTATTTCGCCGCGGCGGCAGATTGCGCGCGAACGAAAAAAGCGCGCGCATCGGCGGAAAGGGAAACCTAAGGCCCGGCGCGGTCCGCCGCGACGGCGTCCGGGGCGGAACTGCCGGGGGCCGGATCCGCGCGATCGTCTTGCGGCTCCAGCAGGCGGGCGGCGGGAGACTGCGCGGCAGATCCCGCGCGGAAATACCGCATGACCGTGCTGACGCTGGCATGACCCGTCATGGCCATGGCGTCGCCCAGGGGCACCTGCCGGCGCCCGGCTTCGGTCACGAAGCCCGAGCGCAGACTGTGCGCGGAGTAGGCGTCTTCCAGACCCGCGAGCCGGCAGCGTTTACGCACGATGTCGCGCACGGCCGCCGGCGCCAGGGGCTCGGCCACCACCCCGCCGCGGCGTATTCGCCGGAAGAGGGCGCCGTGCCTGATGCCGCTGGCGCGCAGCCACTCGGCCAGCGCCTGGGCGGCCACGCCCACGATGGGCTTGGCGTCGTCGGCGCGCGGCGCCCCCGAGGGGTTGGTCTTGGAGGCGCCCAGGCGGTACAGGTAGCCGTCGGCCGTGGCCACCGTGTTCTCCACGGTGGCCTGCGCCACTTCGGAGCGGCGCCGCCCGCCGCTTGCCCAGGCAAACAGCAGCAGCGCCCTGTCGCGCAAACCGCAAAGCGAATCGTCGCAGGTTGCCAGCAACGCCTCCAGCGGCTCGCGCGTGAGCGCGGGCTTCTGGCGAGGCCCGGCGCCGCGGCGCGCGTAGGCGCGCCGGGTGCGCGACAAGAGCTCGCGCAGCGCCGCGCTGCGGCACGGATTGGGGTGGCGCAGGGCATCGTGCGCCTTGGACAGCACCGATATCCGCAGCATCAGCGTATTGAGGCTGGGCGGCCCCAGGCGGGCCTTGGCGCCCTGGCGCACCAGCGCCTCGTCGATTTCCGCGGGTAATTCGCACACCAGCGCGCGGCCCTCGGCCCGCTGGGCATGGTCCACCACGAACTGCATGACGGCGGCCTCCGGCAGCGGCAGGGCAAAAGGGCGTCCATAGCGCAATTCGTACCAGGCCGCCCAGTACCGCAGCGCGCTGCGGTAGCTGGCCAGCGTGTTGGGGGCGCTGCCTTCGCGCAGCAAGGCGCGGGCGGCGGCTTCGGCCCGCCGGTCCAGCGTGTCCGGATCCAGCCATTTGACGGGCAGGGTGCGCTGGCCGGGTTTCATGGCGTGCCGCATCCTGTAGGAAATAATAAATAATACATATGATGTATGATATCTAACGTATAGAACAGATAAATCACGATAATGTTCTGTTATCGTGAGTAGTTTGGCCGCAACGCGCCGGGCAATCAAGCCGGGCAGGCAAGGAGGCGAGCATGGCAACGGGCATAGGCGAACAAGACGTATGGGCGGCGGCCGATGCGCTGCTCATGGAGGGCGCGCGGCCGACCATCGAGCGGGTCAGGCAGAAGATCGGGCGCGGTTCGCCCAATACGGTCAGCCCGCACCTGGAAAGCTGGTTCCGCGCGCTCGGCGCGCGCATCAAAGACCCCGGCGCATTCGCGGCGGCGCCTGCCGCGCCCGATCCGGTGCGGCAGGC
>NZ_LHSJ01000076.1:0-21032 GCF_001270295.1 Achromobacter sp. DMS1
CTGGCGGGCGGCCTGCTCATCGACCGGTTCGGCTGGCGCGGCGTCTTCCTGGTCAACATCCCGCTGGGTCTGGCCGGACTCTGGCTCGCGCAGCGGCACATCCTGCCCGCGCCGCGCCGGCCCAGGTCGCTCAATCCGCTCAGCCACCTGCTCGGCATCGCCATGCTGGGCGCGCTGTGCTTCGTGCTCATCCAAGGCAACGCTACGGCTGGACGTCGGCCCCGACCGCTTCGCCGCCGCGGCGGGGCTGGGCGCCGGCATCCTGCTCGCGCGCCGCGAACGCCGGCACGCATCGCCCATCCTGCCGCGCGCGCTCTTCGCCACGCCACGCTTCGCCGCCGCCAACGGCGTCGGCCTGCTCATCAACCTGGGCGCCTATGGACAGTTGTTCCTGCTCAGCCTGCTGCAGCAGCAGCGCGGCATCTCGATGCCCTGCAGACCGGCCTGCAGCTGGTGCCCATGCTGGCCGTGTTCTCGCTCGGCAGCCTGTTGTCGGGCCGTCTGTCGGCGCGCTGGACGCTGACGGCCGTCATGCTGGGCGGTCTGTCCGCCGCCACGCTCGCCCGCCCTGGCCGGGGCAGCGGCCATCACGCCCAACATGCCCTATCCGCTCCTGGCGGCCCTGGCCGCCCTCAGCAACCTGGGCGTCAGCCTGGCCGTCCCCGCCATGACCGCCACCGTCATGCAGATCGCCGGCGCCGTCCATTCCAACGGCGCGGCAGCCGCCTTGAACGCCAACCGGCAATGCGGCGCACTCATCGGCGTGGCCCTCATGGGCACCATTCTCCACGCGCTGCCCCGCTGGCAGGAAGCCCTGCCCGTCGCCTATGCCGTCATCACCCTGAGCTTCGCCCTCGCCCTTGCGCTGGTCTGGCGCTACCTGCGCAACGGGTCGGCGGCCCAGGTCCGGACTGGAGCGGCCGTACGCTGACTTGCGCTGGCTTGCGCTGGCTTGCGCTGGCTTGCGCTGGCTTGCGCTGGCTTGCGCTGGCAGCGGGCTACGCCCGCTTGCCGCGCCTGCGTGCGGAGCCGCCCGCCCCGATTGCCGGCCGCGCCGGCTTCTTCCGTCCCGTCTTCCAGGCCGCGCCCGCATGGCAGCGACCGGCGGTTTGCTTCACAATGCGCTTTCGCCCCGCATAGAGGAGACCTTGCATGTCCCACATCACCGCAACTCCCTCCGTCCGCCGCGTGGCCGTCGTAGGGGCCGGAACCATAGGCGCCAGTTGGGCCGCCCTGTTCCTCGCCCGCGGCCTGGAAGTGGTGGTCAGCGACCCGGCCCCCGACGCCGAAACGCAGACCCGCGCGCGCGTGGCCGAGGCCTGGCCAGTGCTCGAAAAGCTCGGGCGCATCGTGCGGGGCGCCAGCCCCGATGCCCTCCGTTTCGAGCCCGACCTGGATGCCGCGCTCGCCGGCGTCGACTTCGTCCAGGAAAACGCGCCCGAACGCGAAGATTTCAAAACCGCCCTCTTCGCCCGCATGGACGCCGCACTGCCCGCGCACGCCATCGTCGCCTCCAGCTCGTCAGGCCTCATCATGAGCCGCCTGCAATCGCAATGCAGCCACCCCGAACGCTACGTCATCGGCCATCCCTTCAATCCGCCCCACCTCATTCCCCTCGTCGAGGTCGTGGGCGGGAACCAGACCAGCCCCGACGCCATCGAGCGCGCCATCGCCTTCTACCGCAGCCTGGGCAAGCACCCCATCCGTCTTAACAAGGAAGTGCCGGGCCACATTGCCAACCGCCTGCAGGCCGCGCTCTGGCGCGAGGCCATCCACCTCGCCGCCGAAAACGTCGCCAGCGTGGCTGACATCGACGCCGCGGTGTCGCAAGGCCCGGGCCTGCGCTGGGCGCTCTTCGGTCCGCACATGACCTTCAACCTCGGCGGCGGCGCCGGCGGGCTCTCGCATTTCATGGATCATCTGCTGGGACCGGTCCAGACCTGGTGGGCCGACCTCGGCGCCCCGGAGGTCACACCGGAACTGCGCCGGCAGCTGATCGACGGCGTCAACGCCGAAGCCGGCGGCCGCAGCCTGGCCGAGCTCGCCGCGCAACGCGATTCCCAGCTCACGGCCCTGCTCAAGGCCCTCGAGCGCTGACCGTCAGCCGGACCTCGGACAGCCTCGCAGCGCTCCCCCGGCGGCATGCAGCTCGTTGCTTGCCGCTTGCCGCTGGCTATTGGCTGTTTGCTGCGAGCAGATCATTGTCATCCGCAATCGGCCAACCGAGCACGGCAATCCTGCGCCGAATTCGGTTAGCCGCACCCGCTTTGCCGTACCCTCTTTGCCGTACCCGCTTTGCCGCACCCGATTTGCCGGATGCGATGAACCGGGTGCGGCTTGCCGGACGCGACTTGCCGAATTCGTCTGCCGCGTTCCGCTTGCCGCAGGCCGCCCTCGCCCCGGACTGTTATTCTGTTCTCCCGGCGCCGCTCGCTGCCCCCCCGTCGGCCGCCGTCCGCCTCCATGATGCCCGCAACCCAGGAACCTCCTTCATGATTTCAGTCGTACACGACCCCCAACACACCCGCTATACCGCCACCGTCGACGCGTCGTCTGCGTGCTCGATTACCAACTGCGCGGCAATACCATGGCCATTGTGCATACGGGCGTGCCCAGCGCGGTCGGCGCCGCGGCATCGCGGCCGAACTTACCCGCGTTGCCCTCGAAGACGCCCGCACCCGCGGCCTGAAGGTGCAACCTGTCTGCTCCTATGCCGCCGTCTACATGCAGCGCCACCCCGAGTACCAGGATCTGCTGGCCTGAAGACCCGCCCGGTTTGCGGCAGCGCTTTCCTCCCGCGGAGGGCTCATGTCGTCCAGGGCGGACGGGCGCGACGCCATGAAACCCTGACCTTCTTCTTTCGTTTTCGGCAACACCGTGGCCAAATCCCCGCACCCTCACGATCCGCCCTGTCCCTGCGGCGCGCCGCTGCGCTACAGCCTGTGCTGCGGGCGGTGGCACGACGGCCCCCAGGCCCTGCTTGCGCCCACCGCCGAAGCGCTCATGCGCTCCCGCTACAGCGCCTTCGTGCTGGACAAGCTCGACTACCTGCTCGCCACCTGGCATCCCGACACCCGCCCCTGCACGCTCGAACCCAATCCTCCCGGCCTCAAGTGGCTGGGCCTCGGCGTCAAGCAGGCACGGCAGCAGGACGACGACCACGCCACCGTGGAATTCGTCGCCCGCTTCCGGCAGGATGGCCGCGCCAGCCGCCTGCACGAACACAGCCGCTTCGTCCGTACCGAAGGCCGCTGGTATTACGTGGACGGCGACATGCTCGACTGAGCGTAGCCAAGGATCTCCAGTGCATGGTCGACAGGGATGGGCGTCGGGCGTTCGCTCGGAACCCAGGCTGTGGGCTTTGAATTTGAGCCTTGAGCCTTGAGCTTTGGGTTTTGGGGTTTGAGCTTCAGGCTTCGAGCGCTGGATGTTGGGCGCCCGGCGTTCGGCTTCTACTCTTGAACGCAGAGGCGGTCAGGGTTTGGAGATCCGGGTGCGGCGGCTTGTGAGGTACGGCTTTCGAACTTCGGCTTACGACTTACGGCTTCCCCCTCCCGGCTTGCCCCGCGTGCGAGAGCCGGCTACCGTATCCGCCAGCAGGCGGCGCGCTCCGCACCGCACCAGCTCTCTTTCTTCCCATCAGCCTGAAACGTCCGCATGAAACACGATATCGAATTCGCCGAAGCGCTTTTCCACGCGCCCTCCATCCGATCCTTGCGCGCCGACCTGGCGCTTGCGCTGCGCGCAGCCGCTCACCATGGCCTGGGCGAAGGCGTCTGCAATCACTTCAGCCTGGCATTGCCCGACGAGCCCGACCTCTTCCTGCTCAATCCGCGCGGCCTCATGTGGCATGAAGTCCAGGCCGACGACATCGTGCTCATCGACGCCCAGGGCAACAAACTGGCAGGACGGCACCCCGTCGAGCCCACTGCCATGTTCATCCATGCCGCCATTCACCGCATCGCGGGCAAGACCTGTGTGCTGCACACCCATATGCCGTACGCAACCGCTCTCACGCTCACCGCCGACCGCGGGCTGGACACCACGCTGTCGCAGAACGCCATGCGCTTCCATGGCCGCATTGCCCTCGACCATGACTACAACGGCCTGGCACTGGACCATGGCGAAGGCGAACGCATCGCCCGCGCCATGCAAGGCGCAGACATCGCCTTCCTCGGCAATCACGGCGTCGTGGTCTGCGGCGACCGCATCGACTATGCCTACGACGATCTCTTCTTCCTCGAACGCGCCTGCCAGGCCCAGGTCCTGGCCCAGTCCACCGGACGCCCGCTGGCCCCGGTCGCGCCCGGCATCGCAGCCAAAGTCGCCGCCCAGATCCAGAGCGAGCGCCTGCAATCGGAACTGTTTTTCAAGGCATTGAAACGCCAACTGCCGGAATTGCACTGAAACCCGGATGGCCGTCCCTTCCGCGCTTTCGCCGGCGCTGACGCTCGCGTTCGGGGCTCGGGGCTCGGGGTTCAAGGTTTGCGGTTTGCGGAACGCGGCGTAGGCGCCGGTGCGGCCGGATTTCGTACTGGCGCGGGCCCTGGGGAGGGCGTGCCGATGGGGTCGGTGGGCCGGGTGTGGGGTGGCGGCGCGCGCAAAAACAAAACCCCGCAGCGGTTGGGCTGCGGGGTTTTGAGGGATAAAAGCCTGACGATGACCTACTTTCACAGACGTGCGTCCACTATCATCGGCGCGAAGGCGTTTCACTGTCCTGTTCGGGATGGGAAGGAGTGGTACCACCTTGCTATGGTCGTCAGGCGTAACGGGTTGAGCGGCCGGGGTTGTGGGCCAACCGCTCCAATCTGGGAAGAAGCACAGGCTGCGCGCAGCGATCGGGCTGCGCGGCAGCAAGGGTTGTGTTTGCCAAGGGTGCTGGCCGCTGACGAGGCGGCGGGCACATTGAACGGCGCGCTACACAGCAACGCTCATAACCATCAGGGTTATAGGATCAAGCCGCACGGGCAATTAGTATCGGTTAGCTTAACGCATTACTGCGCTTCCACACCCGACCTATCAACGTCCTGGTCTCGAACGACCCTTCAGGGGGATCAAGTCCCCGGGATACCTAATCTTCAGACGAGTTTCCCGCTTAGATGCCTTCAGCGGTTATCTCTTCCGTACTTAGCTACCCGGCAATGCCATTGGCATGACAACCGGTACACCAGAGGTACGTCCACTCCGGTCCTCTCGTACTAGGAGCAGGCTCCGTCAAGTATCCAACGCCCACGGCAGATAGGGACCAAACTGTCTCACGACGTTTTAAACCCAGCTCACGTACCTCTTTAAATGGCGAACAGCCATACCCTTGGGACCGGCTACAGCCCCAGGATGAGATGAGCCGACATCGAGGTGCCAAACACCGCCGTCGATATGAACTCTTGGGCGGTATCAGCCTGTTATCCCCAGAGTACCTTTTATCCGTTGAGCGATGGCCCTTCCATTCAGAACCACCGGATCACTATGTCCTGCTTTCGCACCTGTTCGACTTGTCAGTCTCACAGTCAAGCACGCTTATGCCATTGCACTATCAGCACGATTTCCGACCGTACCTAGCGTACCTTCGAACTCCTCCGTTACACTTTGGGAGGAGACCGCCCCAGTCAAACTGCCCACCATGCACTGTCCCCGACCCGGATAACGGGCCTAGGTTAGAACCGCAAACAAACCAGGGTGGTATTTCAAGGATGGCTCCACGTGATCTGGCGACCACGCTTCAAAGCCTCCCACCTATCCTACACAGGCCGGTTCACAGTCCAATGCAAAGCTACAGTAAAGGTTCATGGGGNCCCGGCCGCGCCGGCCACCGCGACGATGGCGGACCAGGCCGCCAGCATGCGGTTGCGCAGCCCGTCTTCCTGGTAGGCGTGCGTGAGCAGGCTGAGGGAGCTGGGCATGAACAGGGCGGCGCCCAGTCCTTGCAGCAGGCGGGCGGCGATCAGCGTGGATGCGTCGGGCGCGGCGCCGCACAGGGCCGACGCCACGACGAAGACGGCCAGGCCGGCTAGGTAGACCGGCTTGGCGCCCCAGCGGTCGGCGCAGGCGCCGGCCAGCAGCAGCAAGGCGGCGAAGGCGAGAGTGTAGCCGTCCACGATCCACACCAGCCGGGCGAGGGGCGCGTCCAGGCTGCGGGAGATCTCCGGCAGGGCGACGTTGACGATGGTGACGTCCAGCATGGCCATGACAAAGCCGATGGCCAGGGTGACCAGGGGCAGCAGGGTGGCGGCGGGCTTGGCGGGCAGAGCCGCGGATCGGCAGGCGGTATTCATGACGCGGGCATAGGCGGTGAAAGCGGGGGAGCGTCAGGTTACGGGCTTTGATAGATGCAAAAAAGTAGAATGAATGCAGCATTGGAATGCATATTTGCATCACTGGACGGTGTCGCCGGGTTTGCGTGGCTCATCCGGCGGAGGACGGAACATGGATTGGGACAACGCGCGCATTTTTCTGGCCATCTACCGGGCGGGCACGCTGCGCGGCGCGGCGGCGCTGCTGCAGATCGACCAGGCCACGGCGGGGCGCAGACTGGCGGCGCTGGAGAGGTCGCTGGATGCGCGCCTGTTTCTGCGCACGCCGTCGGGATACGTGCCCACCGCCGCGGGCGAGCTGGCCTATGCCGCGGCGCATCGCATGGAGCAGGCGGCCGACCAGCTCCAGCGCCAGATGCAGGGGCTGGACCACCGCCTGTCCGGCACCGTGCGGGTGGCAGCCTCCGAAACCGTGTCCGCCTTCTATGTCATGGAGGCCGTGCGCCGGTTGCATGCGCAGCATCCGGACATCCGCATTTCCCTGACCGCGGCGATCCAGCTCAGCAATCTGACCCGGCGCGAGGCCGACCTGGCCATCCGCAATGTCCGGCCCGACAGCCCGGACCTCATCTACCGCCACCTCGCGCGCAGGGAGGTTGGCTTGTATGCCTCGCGCGCCTATGTGGAGGCGCACGGCGAGCCCCGGCCGGGCACGGCTTTCGCGGGGCACAGGCTGGTGGCGTATCAGCAGTCCGTGCTGCCGGGGTGGTCGGACACGTTCTGCGGCGAGCCCACCGGCAACGGGCACATCGCGCTGGAGGCGAATTCCGGCCTGATGCTGATCGAGGCCGTGGCGGCGGGCCTGGGCATAGGCGAGGTGCCCACGCACATGGCGCGGCGCTATCCGGACCTGGTGCGTTTGTGGCCGCAGCGCACCGAAAGCTATGAGCTGTGGCTGGTCATGCACGGCGACCTGCATCGCACCGCGCGGGTGCGGGCGGTGGCGGACGCCATCGTGGACGTGTTCGATGCCGAGGGCGAATAAGGGCGCGCGGCTTGTGGCCGGCTGGCGCCGGCGCTAAGGTTGACCCGGGCGCCGGGACCGGCCCGGCCACACAATGAGGAGTCTCGCGTGTCCGATCTTTGGCGTTTGTCCGCAACGGAGCTTGCGACGCTCATCCGCAAGCGCGAAGTATCCGCGGCGCAGGCCGCGCGCAGCGCGCTGGAGCGGCTGGATGCGGTCAATCCCCTGATAAACGCGGTGGTGGACTGCCGCCCCGAGGAGGTGCTGGAGCGTGCCCGCCAGGTGGACGCGGCGCTGGCGGACGGCCGGGATCCCGGGCCGCTCGCGGGCGTGCCGGTCACGGTGAAGGTCAACGTGGACCAGGCCGGGCATGCCACGACCAACGGCGTACGCCTGCAGGCGCATACGATCGCGGCGGTGAACAGTCCGGTGGTGGACAACCTGCTTCGCGCCGGCGCGGTGGTGCTGGGGCGCACGAATACGCCCGCTTTCTCCTTGCGCTGGTTTACCGGAAACCGGTTGCACGGCCATACCCGCAACCCGCGCAACCGGGGCGCTGACGCCGGGCGGCTCCTCGGGAGGCGCGGCGGCGGCGGTGGCGAGCGGCATCGGCCATCTCGCGCACGGCACCGACATCGCGGGCTCTATCCGTTATCCGGCCTATGCCTGCGGGGTGCACGGGCTGCGCCCGACGCTGGGACGAGTGGCGGCGTATAACGCCTCGCTGCCGGAACGCTCGCTGGGCGGCCAGATCACCGCCGTGTCCGGTCCGCTGGCGCGCAGCATCGCCGACCTGCGCCTGGCGCTGGCGGCCATGGCGGCGCCCGATCCGCGCGATCCGTGGTGGGTGCCGGCGCGCTAACGGGGTCCGCGGCGCCGCGCCGCGCGGCGCTGAGCCTGAATCCGGACGGGCTGGAACCCGAGCCGGCGGTGGTGAAGGCCCTGCAGGACGCCGCGCGCAAGCTGAGCGAGGCGGGGTGGACGGTGGACACGGTGGAGAATATTCCGCCCCTGCGCGAGGCTTCCGAGCTGCAGGTCCGCATGTGGCTGGCCGACGGCTACGAGGCCATGCTGGAGGCGGCGCGCAAGGAGGGCGACCCGGGCGCGCTGGTGGCGCTGGAGGGCCAGCGCGGGCTGGCGGCGGGCATGGACCTGGCCGCGTATACGGCGCTGCTGACGCGCCGCGCCACGCTGACCCGCCTCTGGGAGCTGTTTTTCGCGGAGTATGCCGTGCTGCTGCTGCCCGTGTCCGCCGAGTTGCCGTTCGAGGACGACCTGGACCTGCAGGGCGAGGCCGCCTACGCGCGCGTATGGCGCGCACAGATGCCGCAGATCGGCGTGCCGTTCATGGGGCTGCCGGGGCTGTCGGTGGCCACGGGGCAGGCCATGGGGCCGAAAGGAGCCAGTCCGGTCGGCGTGCAGATCCTGGCGGGGCGCTACCGCGAAGATCTCTGCCTTGCGGCGGGCGAGGCCATCGAGGCGGCCGCCGCCGGTGTCCATCGCCGAGCCGCGGGCCTGAGCGCGGCCCGCATCCGGCCCGCGCTCAGGCCGCCATGCGCAGCGACAGGGCGCCGAGGTCGCCGTAGACCAGTTCGATGGCGCGGTTGACGGGCACCTCCAGGAAGCCGGCGTACGAGCCGGTGATGACGTGCTGGCCGGCGCGCAGGCCCAGTCCCTGTTCGCGCAGGAAGTTGGCGAGCCAGTACAGGCCGGCGCGGGGGTGCGCGTTGGGGTGTATGCCCGCGTGCTGCTCGGTTTCCTGGCCGTCGATGCGCAGGGTGATGCTCATGCTGCCGGGCGCGGCGTCCGGGGAGGCGATGCGCGGGCCCAGGATGAGCCCGTGGTTGAACATGTGGTCGGCCAGCAGCTCGGGCAGGCTGGCGTGCTCAGGCGCGGCGTAGCGGCAGCCCAGCACTTCCAGCGCGAGCCGGGCGCCGCCGAGGGCGGCGTCCACCTCGGCCTCGGTGTAGGGCTGGGGACGCGGCGGCAGATCCTGCCGCAGTTCGAAGGCGATTTCGGGCTCGATGCGGGGCGCGGCCGTGTGCGCCGGCACCGGGCCGGCTTCGGCGCGCCAGATCGTGGAGGCGTAGATGGGCGCGACCACGGTTTTTTCCGGCGAGGGCAGGGAGCTTTTCCAGGCGCCGATCGCGTCGCCGCGGCCCAGCAGCAGCTCGGCCGTGCGCTGTTGCACGGCAAACGCCTGGCCCAGGGTCTGCGGACGGCATTCGGCCGGAATGCGGGAGCCGGCGGCGCCGGCATCGCGCGCGGCCAGCAGGTAGCGCGCGGCGTCCAGGCTGCCGGCATAGTCTTCGATGCGGATCTGCATGGCATCAGGCTCCCAGGAAAATCAGCGCCCAGAGGACGATCATGGCGACGATGCCGAGCCAGCAGCCGCCCCAGAATCCGACCACGGGCCATTTGAGCGAGAGCGGAACCTTCTTGGGATCGACGTGGGCCAGCAGGGTGTTGGCATTGCCGATGAGCCAGAAGCGGCTGCGTGGAAACAGGATGCGGAAGAAGTAATCCAGCATGATCGCCGCCTGGATGGACAGCGGATAGCCGCTGAACGGCCGGTGCTGCAGGTAAGGGTGCTTGAGCGTCTCGTTGATCTGCCGCGCCTTGAAGAAGAACAGGACGATGCCGCTGATCGCGCAGGTAATGAAGCAAAGCACGAAAAGGCTGAAAGCCATGGACATGGCGGGAGTGTGCATGGGAATCTCGGTTGGGCGCGGCAGTGCCGGGCAAAGATGGAAATTCGCGGGCTCGCGGCGGGCGCATGCCCGCACTTATTGTAGTGAAGCGTCGACGCACACGCGCCGCGGCCCGCATGTTCAGGCATGTGTCAGCCGGGGCGCGCCACGCGCTTAGCCGCGCGTCTGGCCTTCGCCGGTCAGCACCCACTTGAGCGTGGTGAGCCCTTCCAGGCCGACGGGGCCGCGCGCGTGCAGGCGGTTGGTGGAGATGCCGATTTCCGCACCCAGCCCGTACTCGAAGCCGTCGGCGAAGCAGGTGGGCAGGTTCACGTAGACCGAGCTGGAATCGACTTCGCGCTGGAAGCGCTGTGCCGAAGAGAGGTCTTCGGTGACGATGGCGTCGGTGTGGCCCGAGCCCCAGCGCGCGATGTGCTCGATGGCTTCGTCCAGCGAATCGACGATGCGCACGGCCAGCACGGGGCCGAGATATTCCGTGGCCCAGTCTTCGTCGGTGGCGGGTTTGGCATGCGGCAGCAGGGCCAGGGTGCGCGGGCAGCCGCGCAGCTCGACGCCGTGCTCGGCGAAGGCGGCGGCCAGGCTGGGCAGGATGGACACCGAGGCCACCGCATGCACCAGCAGGGTTTCCATGGCGCCGCAGATGCCGTAGCGGTAGGTCTTGGCATTGAAGGCGATGGCATGGGCCTTGTCGGGGTCGGCCGCCGCGTCGATGTAGACGTGGCAATTGCCGTCCAGGTGCTTGATGAGCGGCACGCGCGCCTCCTGCGAGAGGCGTGCGATGAGGCCCTTGCCGCCGCGCGGCACGATAACGTCGATGTGCTCGGTCATGGTGATGAGCTTGCCGACGGCGGCGCGGTCGGTGGTGGCGACGACCTGCACGGCGTCCTGCGGAAGCCCGGCCGCGGCCAGTCCGGTCTGCACGATGCGGCCCAGGGCGATGTTGGAGTGCAGCGCCTCGCTGCCGCCGCGCAGGATGGCGGCATTGCCGGATTTCAGACACAGGGCCGCGGCGTCGATGGTGACGTTGGGGCGCGACTCGTAGATGATGCCGATCACGCCCAGCGGCACGCGCATCTGCGCCACGCGCATGCCGTTGGGGCGCACGGTGGTGGCGGTGATGCTGCCCACCGGGTCGGGCAGGGCCGCGATCTGGCGCAGGCCCTCGGCCATTTGCGCCAGCGTCTTGTCGGTGAGGGCCAGGCGGTCCAGCAGCGCGGGTTCGAGGCCGTTGGCGCGGGCGGCGGCCAGGTCTTTTTCGTTGGCGGCCTTGAGGTCGTCGTGGCTGGCCGCCAGGGCGTCGGCCATGGCGAGCAGGGCCTGGTTCTTGGCCGCGCTGTTGGCGCGCATCATGGCGCGGGAGGCCCGGCGGGCGTTCTCGCCCAGGGCGAGCATGGCTTGTTCGATGGAAGACGAGGACATGACAGCGTCGTTCAGAAAAAGGTGACGGCGCGCGGCCGCCGGAGTAAGGAATAGTGTATCCGGCCGCGGGATGGAGCCTGCGGCGGCCGGGCGGCGCAGGGCTTCACGGCCGCCCGCCGGCGGCGGCGACCCGCAGGGCGAGCCGCGTCATTTCTTCCCAGGGGTCGGCAAGCCTGCCGGGCACGGAGAGCCCCTTGATGAGGCGGTCGACTTCGTGCGCGTGCTGCACGGCCGCGGGCCAGACGTTGGGATGCACGCGCGACAGCGCCTGCATGGCCAGGCGTTCGTGGGCGCCGAAAATGCGCAGGCGGCGCATCAGGCCCCCCGCGTCCTGGCCCAGCGCACGCGCTTCGGCCACCCGGGCGAGCAGGCGGATTTCCTCGCCCACCGCCCACAGCACCAGCGGCAGGGCCTCGCCTTCGGCGCGCAGGCCGTCGATCATGCGGATGGTGCGGGCCGTATCGCCCGCCAGCATCGCGTCGCGCAGGCCGAAGACGTCGTAGCGGGCCACGTTCAGCACGGCCCGCTCCACGTCTTCGGCGGCAAGCTGCCCCTCGGGGTACAGCAGGCCGAGTTTCTGGATTTCCTGGTGCGCGGCCAGCAGGTTGCCTTCGACCTTGTCGGCGATCCACTGCAGCGTGGCGTTATCGGTGCGCTGGTTCTGGCGCGCCAGCCGGGCGCCCACCCAGGCCGGCAGCCGGCCGCGCTCGATGGTGGGGACATCGACCATCATGCCCCCGCGGGCCAGGGCCTGCACCCAGCGGCTTTCGCGGGTGGCCTTGTCCAGCCGCGGCAGGGAAACCAGCGCCAGCGTGTCGGCGTCCGGCTGCTTTTCGGCCTGCTCGGCCAGCCGCGCGAGCGTGTCGGCGCCCGCCTTGCCGGGCTTGCCGGTGGGAATCTTGATCTCGAGGATGCGCCGGTCGCCGAAGAGCGAGACGCTCTGCGTAGCGGCGGTGACCGCGCTCCAGTCGGAGCGCGCGTCCATTACCAGCGACACGCGCTCGGTGTAGCCCGCCGCGCGCGCGGCGGCGCGCAGCGCGTCCACCGCCTCGGTGACCAGGAGCGGTTCGTCGCCCGACACGGTGTACAGCGGCGCGAGCCGTCCGCCCGCGCGCTGCAGGTGTTCGGCCAGGCGCTCCGCGTCCAGGGTCTGGGCCATGATCAGCGCAGTTGCGCCGGGTCCATGGTGGACGGCGTGTTCCAGGGCGTGGGCGTGCGGCGCTGGGGCTGCTGGACTTCGTTGGGGTCGTAGACCGGCGCCTCGCCGTTCTCGGTGCGGTCTTCGACGGTTTCCATGGCCTTGTGCACCTCCGGCGCGGTCAGGCGGCGCAGCAGGCGCGACACCAGGTCGCGCTGCATGGCCTTGTACAGGGTTTCGATCTGCCCCTGCTTGGCCTGCACCACCTGGTCGTCGTAGGGCATTTCGCGGTAGATCGACAGGGTGGTGTCGGGGATCAGCGCGCGTCCCTTGGCGTCGATGAGGCGGAACGTGTAGTTGATGCCCAGCTCGTATTCCTCGACGCGGCCCTGGGCGTTGAGGGACACCTCGCGCAGCGTGCGCACGTCGTTGACCTGCTGCAGGATGGCCTGCGCCTCCTTGGGCGTGGAAACCAGCCTGGTGTCGGGCGAGGCCGCCCGGATGGCGCGGCGCACGTCGGCGCCGAATTGCGTGGTGTCGGGCAGCCCCACGTACAGGGTGTCGAAGGGCAGCGGCGTGACGCCGCGCATGGCGAAGCCGCACGCGGTGAGCAGCATGAACAGCGCCAGGCAGGCGCCGCGCATTAGCCAGGATTGGCGGGGGGAGTGCGATTCTTGCCCGGCGAAGTGCATGCTTGACCTCATCAGCCTACGACGTTGACCAGTTTGCCCGGCACCACGATGACGCGCTTGGGCGGACGGCCTTCCAGGAAGCGGGCGACCTCTTCCTGGGCGGCGGCGATGCGCTCGATGTCTTCCTTGGGCGCCTTGGCCGCCACGCGGATGGAGCCGCGCAGCTTGCCGTTGACCTGGAGCACGAGCTCGATCTCGTCGGCGACCAGCGCCGCTTCGTCCACGTGCGGCCAGGGCGCGTCCAGCAGGTCGCCCAGGTGCTGCGCGTAGCCGAGGTCTTTCCAGAGGTGCCAGGTGATGTGCGGCACCACGGGGTACAGCACGCGCAGCAGGATGCCCAGCGTTTCGGCATAGGCCGCGTCGGCGTGCGCGCCTTCGGGCAGCCTGGCGTCTTCGATGGCGTTCAGCATTTTCATGCAGGCCGACACCACGGTGTTGTACTGGATGCGCTGGTAGTCGTAGTCGGCCTGTTTGAGCAGCCCGTAGACCTCGCGGCGCAGGTCCTTGACCGGCGCGGCGCGTCGGCCCAGCCGGCGCCGTGCGCCATGCCGCGCGCCACGGCCTCGCGATGCTGGTAGCAGGCGGACCAGAGGCGGCGCAGGTAGCGGTTGGAGCCTTCGACGCCGGAATCCGACCATTCGAGGGTCTGCTCGGGCGGGCTGGCGAACATGACGAAGAGGCGGGCGGTGTCGGCGCCCAGCGTGTCGATGAGCGATTGCGGATCCACGCCGTTGTTCTTGGACTTGGACATGGTGCCCACGCCGCCGTAGCTGACCTCGGAGCCGTCGGACTTGAGCTTGGCGCCCACGATGGCGCCGCGCGCGTCATAGACGTTCTCGACCTCGTCGGGCCAGAAGTACTCGATGCCGCCCTGCGCGTTCTTGCGGGAATAGATGTGGTTGAGCACCATGCCCTGGCACAGCAGCTTGGTGAAGGGCTCGTCGAAATCGAGCAGCTTCATGTCGCGCATGACCTTGGTCCAGAAGCGCGCATACAGCAGGTGCAGGACCGCATGCTCGATGCCGCCGATGTACTGGTCCATGGGCATCCAGTAGTCGTTGCGGGCGTCCACCATGGCGCCGTCGTTGCCCGGCGAGGTGTAGCGCATGAAGTACCAGGACGAGTCCACGAAGGTGTCCATGGTGTCGGTTTCGCGGCGCGCGGGCTTGCCGCACTTCGGGCAGGAGCACGAGAGGAAGGCCTCGTTCTTGGTCAGCGGGTTGCCGCTGCCGTCGGGAATGAGGTCTTCGGGCAGCACCACGGGCAGGTCCTGCTCGGGCACGGGCACCGGGCCGCAGTCGGGGCAGTGGATGATGGGAATGGGCGTGCCCCAGTAGCGCTGGCGCGAGATGCCCCAGTCGCGCAGGCGCCAGGTGGTCTGCTTTTCGCCCAGCCCCTGCGCGCCCAGGTCGGCGGCGATGGCGTCGACCGCTTCCTTGTGGGCGAGGCCGTCGTACTTGCCGGAGTTGACGGTGCGGCCGGCCTGCTTGTCGCCGTACCACTCCTGCCAGGCTTCGTCGGAGTAGGTCTTGCCCTCGACCGCCACGACCTGGCGGATGGGCAGGCCGTATTTCTTGGCGAAGGCGAAGTCGCGCTCGTCGTGGGCGGGCACGCCCATGACCGCGCCGTCGCCGTAGGTCATGAGCACGTAGTTGCCGACCCAGACGTCCACTTCCGCGCCCGTGATGGGGTGGGTGACGGTCAGGCCGGTGGGCATGCCTTCTTTTTCGCGCGTGGCGAGCTCGGCCTCGGTGGTTCCGCCCAGCTTGCACTGCTCGATGAACTCGGCCAGCCGCGGGTTGCTTCGCGCGGCGTGGGCGGCCAGCGGGTGCTCCGGCGCCACGGCGCAGAAGGTGACGCCCATGATGGTGTCGGCGCGGGTGGTGAAGACGTACAGGCGGCCGTCCTGGATGAGCTTGCCGTCTTCGCCGGCGATGGCGTGCGGGAAAGCAAAGCGCAGGCCCTCGGACTTGCCGATCCAGTTTTCCTGCATGAGGCGCACGCGCTCGGGCCAGCCCGGCAGGCCGTTCTGCACCGCTTCCAGCAGCTCTTCGGCGTAATCGGTGATGCGCAGGTAGTAGCCGGGGATCTCGCGCTTCTCTACCGGCGCGCCCGAGCGCCAGCCGCGGCCGTCGATGACCTGTTCGTTGGCGAGCACCGTCTGGTCGACCGGATCCCAGTTGACGACCTGGGTCTTGCGGTAGGCCACGCCTTTTTCGAGCATCTTGAGGAACAGCCACTGGTTCCACTTGTAGTACTTGGGATCGCAGGCGCACATCTCGCGCGACCAGTCGATCGCCAGGCCCATCGCCTTCATTTGCTTCTTCATGTAGGCGATGTTGTCGTACGTCCATTTGGCCGGCGGCACCTTGGACTTGATGGCCGCGTTTTCCGCGGGCATGCCGAAGGCGTCCCAGCCCATGGGCATGAGCACGTTGTAGCCGCGCATGCGGAGCTGGCGCGCCATCATGTCGTTGATGGTGTAGTTGCGCACATGGCCCATGTGGAGCTTGCCGCTGGGATAGGGCAGCATGGAGCAGGCGTAGAACTTGGGCTTCTCGGAGCCGTCGGGGTTCTTGGCGTGTTCCTGGACCAGATAGGCGTCGCGGGCCTGCCAATCCTGTTGGGCGGCCGCTTCGACGGCGGTGGGGTGGTAGCGTTCCTGCATGGGCTCGTGCGCGATGGCGAAAAAAGGGACGACCAACCCCGCGCGGGGGCGGCCAAAACCCCTGATTATAGGAGGTGCTAGGTCCGGATAGGCGAAGGCGCCGGTTCGGGAATGCGCGCGTGGGGGGACAGGGCGCCGTAGGCCAGCGAAACCGCGGCCAGCAGCGCGCCGGCGCCGGCCACGCCTGGCCAGCCCCAGTGGCTGTACAGCCAGGCCGAAAGCAGCGAGCCCGACGCGCCGCCCGCGAAGTAGCTGGTCATGTAGCCGGCGGTCAGGCGACTGCGCGCCTCGGGTCGCAGGCGGTAGACCACGCTCGTGTTGGTGACGTGCACGCCCTGGATGGCCAGGTCCAGCGCCAGGATGCCGGCCAGCAGCGCGGCCACCGAATGCTGCCCGAAGGCCAGCAGGCCCCAGGCGGCCAGCAGCAGGGCCAGGCCAGCCAGCGTGGCGAAATTGCCCCGGCCCCGGTCGGCCAGCTTGCCGAAGCGGTTGGCGGCATAGGCGCCGGCGGCGCCGGCCAGCCCGAACAGGCCGATCGTGGTGTTGCTGTACTGATAGGGCGGCCCGGAGAGCAGGAAGGTGAGGGGCGTCCACAGCATGCTGAACGACGCGAACAGCAGGCCGCCCAGGATCGAGCGCGCGCGGAAGTGCGGTTCTTCGACGAAGATGCGCGCGATGGAGCCCAGCAGGCGCGGATAGCTCAGGCCCGCGGGGCTGCGGTAGCGCGGCAGCACGCGCCAGAGCGCGCAGGACATGGCCAGCATGAGGCCGGAGGCCACCCAGTACACCGTGCGCCAGCTCCCGAGATCGGCGAGCGCGCCGGCGGCCGTGCGCGCCAGCAGGATGCCGAGCAGCAAGCCGCTCATCGCCGTGCCCACGGCGCGTCCGCGCTCGTGCGGGGCGGCCAGCGTGGCGGCGAAAGGCACCAGCACCTGCGCCACCACCGACAGCATGCCGGTGACGGCCGTGCCGGCCATCAGCAGCGTGATGCTGGGCGCGAAGGCGCTGAGCAGCAGCGAGGCCGACGAGAGCAGCGTCATGAGCACGATGAGCGCGCGGCGCTCGACCATGTCGCCCAGCGGCACGAGCAGCATCAGGCCGGCCGCGTAGCTGAGCTGCGCCGTGGTGACGATGCCGCCCGCGGCCGCGGTGGACAGGCCGAACTCCTGGCCGATGGTGTGCAGCAGCGGCTGGGCGTAGTAGTTGCTGGCCACGCTCAGGCCGCAGGCGGCGGCCATGAGCAGGATGACGGGGGCGGTAAGCGTGGGCGTGTCGACGGTCGGGGAAGCGGAGGTCATGTCCGGGAATGCAGGCAAATCGTGGGAATCGGGCGGCTCAACTGCCGATGCCGCCCGGGGTTTCGCGGTCTTGCGGCAACAGCAGCTTGCGCAGCAGGCCGGCGAGCTGCTTGCGCTCGGCGGCCGAGAGCGGGGCGAGCAGGGCTTCGAGATCCCTGAGGTAGCGCTTGAGCGCCTGTCGGATGGCGCGCAGGCCCGCGTCGGTGAGCGACACGATGGTGCCGCGCCGGTCTTCCGGATTGGGGCTGCGGGTGAGCAGGCCCGCGTTCTCAAGGCGGTCCAGGCGGTTGGTCATGGCGCCGGAGGTCAGCAGCAGCGTTTCCACCAGCTTCTGCGGATTCAGGGCGTAGGGCGGGCCGCTGCGGTACAGCGTGGCCAGGACGTCGAACTCGCCCTGGTGCAGGCCGAGTTCCTGGAAGCCGCGCGTGACGTTGCGCGTGGCGAAGGCATTGAAGCGGAACAGGCGCGTGAGGACCTGCATGGGGGAAACGTCCAGGCCGGGGCACTGAGCGTTCCATTGCGCGATGATCGCATCGACGGCATCGGAGGCGGCGTGGGGCATATCTTCAGATGAAGTATCTTTACATGAAGATAAATTCTAGCGCCATGACAGGCACGCAGGCAAATAGGGCGAAGAAAGGGCGCAAAAAAAAGAAAGGCCCGCCTCGTTGCGAGGCGGGCCTTTCCGGCTTGACCGGAAAAACGGCGCGAATTACTGCGCGGCGTCTTTCAGCTTCTTGAGCGGGCGGACCTTGACCTTCACCGAAGCCGGCTTGGCCGGGAACCAGCGCTCTTCGCCGGTGAACGGATCCTTGCCGAAGCGCTTGGGCTTGGCGGGAACCTTCTGCACCGAAACCTTGAACAGGCCGGGCAGCGTGAATTCGCCAGCGCCCTTCTTGTCCACGGAGCCCAGCACCGAGGCTTCCAGGCTGGCCAGCACGGCCTTGACCGACTTGGCCTCGACGCCCGATTGCTCGACCAGGTAGGCGACGAGCTGGGTCTTGTTCAGGGCGGTCTTGATTGCCTTGGGAGCGGCGGCGACCTTCTTGGCCGCGACGGGCTTCTTGGCGGCCGGCTTCACGGCGGGCTTGGCGGCGGTGGCCTTCTTGGCGGGCGCCTTGGCGGCGGGTTTGGTGACTTTCTTGGCAGGAGCTTTAGCTTTCGTGGCCATGGTCAAAATCCGTATGTTGAGGACATGAGGCGGCGCGCGCCGGATATCGGCAATAAACGCCACGCGCCCGATGATAGCGGAAGAGCGCCTGTTTTTGCGGCTTTTCACGGGGTTTCGTGCCGAAGTCTGTTGTTTTCCGCGCAGCGCGGGGCCTGAAAACAGGCATGCGCGCGCACGGCCGGATTCCAGGCCCCGCGTTCTGCGCGTGGTCCGGGCCCGCGCGGCGGGCGGTGAACCAAGCGCGCGCTTCGTGTTCCAATGTGCGGCGCGCGTGCGCCGGCGCCCCGCTTGCGGCGGGCCGCGCCGAAGCGCGCGTGGATTTCACTCATGCACGGAAACACGAATATGTTGATAAAGAAGCTGGCGGCGAGCCTGATCGTCGCGGCGGCCTGCGCCTGCGGCGCGGCCGCGCAGACCGTTCCGCAGCCCCCCATGACGGCCAAGGCCTGGCTGCTCCTGGACGAAACCAGCGGACAGGTGATCGCCTCGCATGCCGCCGACGCGCGCATCGAGCCAGCTTCGCTCACCAAGATCATGACCGCTTACGTGGTGTTCGGCGCCCTGCGCGACAAGACGCTCGCGCCCCGGCAGATGGTCACGGTGTCCGCGCGGGCCTGGAAGGTGGCGCCCGGCAGCTCGAAGATGTTCCTGGAGCCGGGTTCGCGCGTGTCGGTGGACGACCTGCTGCGCGGGCTGATGATCCAGTCGGGCAACGATGCGGCCGTGGCGCTGGCCGAAGCGGTGTCGGGCAGCGTGGAAGCCTTCGTGGCGCGCATGAACGAGACTGCCGCGCGGCTGGGCCTGCACGGCACGCATTTCGCCAGCCCGCACGGCCTGCCCGACCCGCAGACGTACTCCACCGCCGGCGACCTGGCCACGCTGGCCACGCGCCTGATCCGCGACTATCCCGATCTCTACCGCACTTACGATTCGGCGCGCGAGTTCACGTACAACAACATCACCCAGCGCAACCGCAACCGCCTGCTGTGGCTGGACCCTTCCGTGGACGGGCTGAAAACCGGCCACACCGAGGCGGCCGGGTACTGCATCATCGCCAGCGCGCAGCGGCCGAACGGCGCGGATCCGCGGCGCCTGATCGCGGTGGTGCTGGGCACGGACTCGGACAAGGCGCGCACCCAGGAAAGCCGGCAGTTGCTGGAATGGGGATTTCATGGGTTCAATACCATCAAGCTCTACGCCAAGGGCCAGGAACTGGCCACGCCCCAGGTCTGGAAGGGCGAGGCCGACATCGTCAAGGCGGGCGTCGCGCGCGACGCCTATGTCACCGTGCCGGCGGGCGCCAAGGTCGAGCGCGTATGGACGCCCCGGGAGCCGCTGGTGGCGCCCATCGCCGCGCAGGCGCCGGTGGGCTCGCTGCGGGTCCTGGTGGACGGCAAGCCGGCCATGCAGTTTCCGGTGGTGGCGCTGGAGCCGGTGCCCGAGGCGGGCTTCGTGGGCCGGGCCTGGGATACCGTGCGCCTCTGGTGGCATGGCCACGCGGGGTAACGGACGGACGAACGAGGAGGCAAGGGTATGGTCGTGGGCATTTCCTTCGGGCCGGGGCCCGCTCCCGGCCCCGACGAGCCGCTGGCGCTGCTGTCGGCCTGCCACCAGCGCATCGCGCGCCAATGCGCCACGCTGGAGCGGCTGGCCGCCCATCTGGCGCGGCATGGCAGCGATGCGTCCGCGCAGAGCGCGGCCATGAGCGTGCTGCGGTACTTCGAGACGGCGGCCGTGCTGCATCACGAAGATGAAGAAACCGATCTGTTTCCGGCGCTGATCGAATCCATGGCCGGATCCGACGCCACCTGTCTGCACGGGCTGGTGGACGGGCTGGCGGCCGAGCACCGCGAACTGGAACGGCGCTGGACGCCGTTGCGGGCCGCGCTGGGCGAGATCGGCGCCGGCCGCCCGGCGGCGCTGCCGCCCGAGACGGTGCAGGCGTTCGCGCAGGCCTATGCGGCGCACATCCGGCGCGAAGAGGACGAACTGCTGCCCATGGCGGCGCGGCTGCTGTCCGACGACGCGCTGGCGGAAATCGGCCGCGCCATGCGGGCGCGCCGCGGCGGCGGCGCGCCTGAGCCGCGACCCGCGGAGAGCTTGCCGGCGGCCCGCTTCAGGGCGCTTCGGTTCCGAGGTAGGCGGCCCGCACGCGCTCGTCCGCCGCGATCTCGGCGGGCGCGCCTTCGGCCAGCAGGCTGCCGCGCACCAGCACGGCGATGCGGTCGGCATGCTTGAACACCACGTCCAGGCTGTGCTCCGTGAACAGCACCGCCATGCGCCGCGTGTCGGCCAGCGTGCGCGTGAGCTGCATGAGCGCGTGCCGTTCCCGGGCCGTCATGCCGGCGGTGGGTTCGTCCATGAGCAGCAGCCGCGGCGCGGCGGCCAGGGCCATGGCCAGTTCCACACGCTTCACGTCGCCGTAGGCCAGCGCGCCGCAGGCGTGGGCGGCCTTGTCCGCCATCTGCACCTGGTCCAGCAGGTCCAGGGCGGCGCCGGCGGCGTGCCGGGCGGCCGGGCGCCACGCCCGGAACATCAGGCCGTCGCGCGCGAGCAGGGCGGTCTGCACGTTTTCGAGCGCCGTCATGGAGCGGAACGTGGCGGCCGTCTGGAACGTGCGCCCCACGCCCAGGCGCGCGATGGCGCGCGGCGGCAGCCCC
>NZ_LHSJ01000077.1:0-21791 GCF_001270295.1 Achromobacter sp. DMS1
GCACGTGTTCGAGGAACGCGGCGCGCGGCACGGGCCGCGCGCCCAGGCTGGCCAGGTGCCGGGTCTGCTGCTGGCAATCGATCCAGGCCACGCCCTGCGCCTGCAGGAACCGCACCAGATAGGCCAGCGCGATCTTGGAGGCGTTGGGCACGCGGGTGAACATGGATTCGCCGAAAAACATGCGTCCCAGGCTGATGCCGTAGAGCCCGCCGGCCAGTTCGCCGTCGATCCAGGTTTCTATGCTGTGCACGAAGCCCGCCTCGTGCCATTGGCGGTACGCCTGCTGCATGGCGGCCGTGATCCAGGTGCCGGGCTGTCCCTCGCGGGGGGAGGCGCATTGCGCCATGACTTCCGCAAAGGCGGTGTCGACCCGGACCCGCACGCGCGGAGCCTCATGTTCATGGCGCGCGATCTGGCGCAGCAGCTTGCGCAGCGAGTGAGATGGTGCGAAGTCCCGGCAGGCCAGCACCATGCGCGGATCGGGACTCCACCACAGTATCGGTTCGCCCTCCGAGTACCAGGGAAAGATGCCGTTGGAATACGCCTGCGCGAGGCGGCGCGGCGAAAGATCGGCTCCCGCGGCGAGCAGGCCGTCCGGGTCGCGCAGCGCTGTGTAGGCTGGCGGGAAAGGCGTGTCTGCGGCGAGCCAGGGCAGCTTCAACGGTGCGATTCGAGCGTGTAGTGATGAGGGCCGAACATGCCGCGCTTGCGGTCTTCGAAAAAGTGCCGCAGCGTGGTGACGACGGTGCGGAACGCCAGGTCGTCCCAGGGGATTTCCGCTTCGTCGTAGTAGCGGGCTTCCAGGCTCTCGGGCCCGGGGTCCAGTTCGGGGCCGGCGGCGTGCGCGAGATAGAACACGTGCACCTGTTCTATCTGCGGCACGTCGATGATGGTGTAGATCTCGCCCAGCCGCACGCGCGCGCCCGATTCCTCGAGGGTTTCGCGGGCCGCGCCCTGCGCGGTGCTTTCGCCCAGCTCCATGAAGCCCGCCGGCAGCGTCCAGGTGTTGTAGCGGGGCTCGATGGCGCGGCGGCACAGCAGCACGCGGTCTTGCCACACCGGCACGGTGCCCACCACCAGGCGCGGATTCTGGTAATGGATGGCGCCGCAATGGTCGCAGATGTCGCGTTCGCGGTTGTCGCCTTCCGGCACGCGCCGGCTGACCGGCGAGCCGCACTGACTGCAGAAATTGGCGCGGCGCGGCGCGGGAAAATAGACGAGAGGCGGTTTGTCGGTCATGGGCACGATTCTAACGGGTGCGGCGCGGCCCTGCGCGATCCTCGGACGAGCGCCGAAGCGGCGCTCCAGGTGCTCCACGAAGGACCGCACTTTGGGGGACAGAAACCGCCGGTGCGGGTACACCGCGTACATCGAAATCTCGGTGTGGGCGTAGTCTTCCAGCAGCGCGACCAGGCGCCCGGCGCGCAGGTCTGCGCCGATCAGGAATTCCGGCTGCAAGATGATGCCGTGGCCGGCCAGGGCCGCCGTGCGCAGCACGTCTCCGTTGTTCGCGCGCAGGGCCGCGTTCACGCGCACCAGGTGGCTGATCCCGTCTTTCTCGAAGCGCCATTCGTTGCCGGTGCTGGCATAGGCATAGTGCAGGCAGCGGTGCCGTTTCAGGTCTTCGGGAACCCGCGGCGCGCCGTGGCGCTCGATGTAGCCGGGCGAAGCGCACACGTGCAGCCGCTGCGGCGCCAGCGGCCGCGCCACCAGGGACGAGTCCAGCAGCGGCCCGATGCGCACCGCCACGTCGTAGCCGTCTTCCACCAGGTCCACCACCCGGTCGTTGAGATCCAGGTCGATAGTGACTTCGGGATATTGCTGCAGGTACTCCGCGATGGCCGGTCCCAGGTGCAGGATGCCGAAGGACACAGGCGCGCTTACCCGCAGCCGGCCGCTGGGCGTGCTGCCCTGCGCCTGCAGCGCCAGTTCCAGGTCGGCCACTTCGGCGAGGATGGGGCGCACGCGCTCGTAGAAAGCCTGTCCGGCATCGGTCAGGCTGAGCTTGCGCGTGGTCCGGTTGAGCAGGCGCACGCCGTACCGGTGCTCCAGGTGCGCGATCTGGCGCGTCACCACCGAGCGGGCGAGGTCCAGTTTGTCCGCCGCCGCGGCGAAAGACCCCAGTTCCACGACCTTGGCAAAGGTCTGCATGGCGGCATGCGTATCCACGATTATTTCCCGAACAGGAACAATAATTTGCGATTTTGCATCTTTATCGCCTTTTCCGGAATGGGAAGAATAGCGCCGAGACGGCTCCCGCGTGGGCGGCGAGTCCTATCCCGTATCCGATACAGAGGTTGTTCATGATCGATTCCCGCACCGCTCCGTACGCCGCCCTGCTTTTGCGCCTGGCGCTGGGCGTCATGTACCTGGCCCACGGCCTGACCAAGCTGCTGGTTTTCACGCTGCCCGGCACGGCCGGGTTCTTCGGCCAGATCGGCTTTCCCTCCTGGCTGGCCTATCCGGTAACGTTCTTCGAGATCGGGGCGGGCGCGCTGCTGATCCTGGGCGTCGCGCCGCGCTGGGTGGCCGCCGTAGGGGCTGTGCAGCTGTTCGTGGCCGCCACCGTGCACTTCGGCAATGGCTGGGGCTTCGGCAACCCCGGCGGCGGCTGGGAGTATCCGGTCTTCCTGGCGGTAGCGGCGCTCGCGCTGGCCTTGCTGGGCGACGGCAAGCTGGCGCTCGCGCCCGGCAAGCGCCCCGCTGCCTAGGGGTGCGCGATCCGGATGCCCGCGGCTTGCGCGGGCGGAGTCATTCCGGGGCGGGCGCGGGGTCGGCCACAAAGCCCAGGCATGCGGCCGCCTCCGCCCGGGCAAGAGAGGCCAGGGGGGCCGGCTCGTATGCGCCCGGAAACGAAATAGCCGGAGGCGGCGCGCCCTCCAGCGCGTCCAGCAGCGGACGGCCGTCGGGGGTACGCAGGATTTCCAGCAGCATGGGCAGATCGCGGTCCAGCACCACACCCGCACCCGCCTCGGTCCGCGCATACAGGCGGCCGTCCTCGTCCAGCCGCCAGCCCAGCACCGACTGGACCGGCCGGCCCGTATGGGTCAGCAGCCTGCGCTGGTCGTCCGACAGCCGCAGCACCCACGGCGCCGCGTCCAGCCTGACGTATACCCGCTGCGGCCCGTTCTGGAAAAACCAGCGCCCCTGCTCGTCATGACCGTAGTTGCGGTCGATGAAGCCGAGGATCTGCGTATTGGTGATGGATTCCCCCGGCCCGCCTTCGGCCGCCCGGCCTTCGGGATGGAAGCGCCAGCGGCCGCGCGCGTCCAGCGACAGCCAGCCGTAGACGGCCGGGACGTTGGGCCAGCGCGCGAGCGCATCTTTTACCGAGGGATCCATGGCATGGGGTCAGGGCCGGATGACGATGGGCGGCGGATTGATCACGATGGCGGGCACGACCGGCTGCACGGCCGCGCGGGGCACGGCATAAGCATAGCCGTAGTCGGGGCGGCATTTGCGCTTTTCACGATATTCGCCGTTGCGCTTCCATTGCCGCTCCACCTTGCAGGCGCCGTCCCAGTATTTTTCCTTGTATTCGCGTCCGTGCCGGTGGCGGTGGCGGTCGTGATCGGCCTCCGCGGCGAATGGCGCGAGCGCGAGCAGCGCCGCGGCGGACAGGTTCAGCAGGCCGGTACAGGGTCGGGAGAGCGAGGGTTTGCGCATGGGGCGTGACCGTCAGTGGAAAACGGGGCCACCTTAACAGGCCATTGCCTGACTGGGCGTAGGCGAGGGTAACCGGATGCTGCTGCTCGGGCGTGCGGGTCCGCAGGCCCGCGGATCCGCAAGCGCGTCTCGGATCGCCCGCCTTCAGCTCCGCCAGCTCCAGGGCTCGTCATCGTCCGAGCGGGGCGGCATGATGTAATTGGAAGAGGCGCGCCGGTCGCGCAGAATCTGGTGCGAGAGTTTCTTGCCGTAGATGGGAATCAGCGCGTTCAGTTCGGCGATCCGGGCGGCGCGTCGTCTCCAGATGCGCCTGGCGAGATACGCCATGACGCCCGCGGCAACCATCGTGGAAGTCTCTACCTCGAGGTTTCTGACCGTTTCCAGGGCGAGCTGCATCGTGTTCGCAGCCGCTTCACGCAAGTGATCCCAATCCGCCGTCAACATATCTTTATGTAGCGTTATGTAACTCTATGCGGGAATATACCTTACGAGGGTAAAAAAAGGTAGCGGATCAGTCGTTTTATTTCCGGGGCTGGCGACGAATGGCCAGGCAGGCGCGGGATCGCCTGCCGGTTTGACGACGGGAAGGGAGGCGGCCCGACGGATGACCGACTCGAAAAGACGGGGCAGGGTTGTCGCGGGCCGGCCTGCGGCCACGGAACCCGCAACAAAAAGCCCGCGAAGATCGCGGGCCTTGATGGGATTCTTTGGAGGCGCAAGCCGGAATCGAACCGACGTACACGGATTTGCAATCCGCTGCATAACCACTCTGCCATTGCGCCAGTACTGCAAGAAAAAAGGAAGCGCGGGGAGGGCCGTTGCTTCCTTTTTGTATATTTGGAGCGGGAAACGAGTCTCGAACTCGCGACCTCAACCTTGGCAAGGTTGCGCTCTACCAACTGAGCTATTCCCGCGTGGATTTCACGCTTGGGTGCGCCGGGGGCGCGCCGCTTGCTTTTTCGACGGGCTTGATTTGCCTGCTTTCTTCATTCGCCTGCTTTCTTCATCAGGCCGCGTTGCCGAAAAACATCGCGTGTCAACCAAAGACAGCAATTATACACGGTTTTCCGGGCTTGTGCAGCGGTCGTGGGTGGAATCGCTTTTCGCGCCGGTCTTCGGGATGTCCGGAAAGCCCGCTGGGCGATGCGGCGCAGCCGTTCGTCGCCGGACACCGGCAGGTAGAGACGCTCGACCGGTATGCGCGCCAGCTGCTCCAGCAGCGCGGCCGCGCCGGGCTGTGCGAAGCGGCGGCAGATGCGCGCGTTGGGGCAAGGTGGGAGCCTTGCCCGATCCGATTCCGACGTGTTTCCATGACTTAACGGCAGGCCGCCCTGGCCGCTACGCGCCCCTTGAGCCTGCTTGCGGGCCTGCTGCTCATCGCCGCCAACCTGCGCGCGCCCATCACCAGCGTGGCGCCGGTGCTGGAAACCCTGCAGGAAGCCTATGCGCTGTCGCCCGCGCAGGCCGGGCTGCTGGCGACGCTGCCGCTGTTGGCGTTCGGCTTCATTTCTCCCTTCGTGGCGCTGTTCGCGCGGGTACGGCCTGGAGCGATCCCTTTTCGCCGCCCTGGTTTTCGTCGCGGGCGGGATCGCCGTGCGGTCGCTGGGCCCGGCCTGGTGCTGTATCCGGGCGCCGCCGTCACCGGCGCGGGCATCGCGGTGGGCAACGTGCTGCTGCCCAGTCTCGTCAAGCGCGATTCTCCTTTCCGCGTGCCGACCATTACGGGGTGTGCGCCCTCATCATGGGCGGCGCGGCGGCTGGCGTCCGCCGTCGCGGTGCCCCTGGCCGGGTGGGGGGGCCATGGCCGCGTTCGGCGACCTGGCGGGCCGCGCACGCCTGATCGGGCAGGGCGGTGGCCGCTGAGGGGGCGCGGGCCAGCCCGCCCGTTGCTTTTTTCCTTGCGTTTTCTTCTTACGGCGCGTGCCTGCGTCATGCAGCCTGCCGGATTGACATTCTTCCTGACGTAGTTGTCTAATCGTATACGATTATACGAAACATCAAGCAGGAGCCTGTTCATGAAATGGCTTGCCTCTAGCACCGGCCAGGCAACGTTCGAGGACATCAAGAACACCTCGCTGGGCAAACTGGTGCGCGACCAATTGCTCAGCGGCATTCTTTCCGGCGCTTATGCGCCCGGCCAGGCCTTGCGCGAGTCCGAGCTGGTGGAGCAGTTGAAGGTGTCGCGCGTGCCGGTGCGCGAAGCCCTGCGCGAGCTGGAAAGCTCCGGCCTGGTGGTGTCGCGCAAGCACTCCGGGGTCTACGTGCGCGAACTGAGCGACGAAGAGGTCAGGGATCTCTACCAGTTCCGCGCCCTGCTGGACAGCCATGCCGGCCGCATGGCGGCGCAACTGCCGGACGACGAGCGCGAGGAGCTCGTGCGCGAGCTGGACAACTGCGTGTCCGCTATGGACGCGGCCATCCGCGAAGGCAACGCCCAGGGCTACTACAGCCTCAATCTGGAGTTCCACTGGCTGTTCATCGAATACGCCGGCAATCGCGAGATCGCCAAGGCCTATCGCGAGATCATCCAGAAACTGCACCTGGCGCGCCTGAAGAACCTGTCCACCGAGGCGCACCGCCTCCGCTCCAACGCCGAACACCGCGAAATCGTCGACGCCCTGCGCAAGGTGACGTCGTCCGGCCAGGCCGCCGAATACGCGGAACTGCTGGCCAGGCACGTCATCAACGCCCACGATCGCCTGTCGGTGCTGTGATGCGCGCGCCGCGCCTCGCGTCTCTGGCGGCGCCCGATCCGCCCTGATCAGGGCGCTCGCCCCCGCAGCCGGGACGGCGTCCCTGGCGTCCCGGCCCATACCCAAAAAAATTCCTACGAGGAGACAAACCCATGAATCGACGTTCCTTCCTGCTCGGCGCAGGCGCGGCCGCCGCCGGCCTGCCCTGCGCCCTGCCGTCCTTCGCNCGCGCGGCTGGCTGGACGCGCCGGCCGCCTGCATCCCGGAAGCGGCGCGGAACCCGCCCCCGGCGGCGTTAATATGTAGGCATCCCTTGCGGGCAGGCGTGCCGGCGGGATACGGGGATATTCATGAGCCAGCTCAAAGAGTTACCTTTCTCCACGCTGCAGTTCTACGCGACCGCGCCCTACCCCTGCAGCTACCTGCCCGGGCGGCAGGCGCGCTCCCAGGTCGCCGCGCCCGGCCACCTCATCAACGCCGGCACTTATTCGCAGCTCGTGGAGCAGGGCTTCCGGCGCAGCGGGCTGTTCACGTACCGGCCGCATTGCGATAACTGCCAGGCATGCGTGCCCGTGCGCGTCGATGCCGCGGCCTTCGCGCCCAACCGAAGCCAGCGGCGGGCGTGGCGCAACCATCAGAATCTGCGCGCCTTCGTGGCCGAGCTGGCCTGGTCGCCCGAGCATTACCGGCTGTACACCCGCTACCAGCAGGGGCGCCATCCGGGCGGCGGCATGGACGAGGACAGCCGCACCCAGTATGCGCAGTTCCTGCTGACCAGCCGCGTCAACACGAGGCTGGTCGAATTCCGCGACGGCGAAGACCAGTTGATGATGGTGTCCATCATCGACGTGCTGGACGACGGCCTTTCCTCCGTCTACACCTTCTATGACCCCGACGTGCCGGGCAGCCTGGGCACCTACAGCATCCTGTGGCAAATCGAGCAGTGCCGCACGCTGGGCCTGCCCTGGCTCTATCTGGGATACTGGATCCGCGACAGCCGCAAGATGTCGTACAAGTCCGGCTTCCGGCCCGCCCAGCTCCTGGTGCGTGGCGCCTGGCGCGAGGCGGATTTCGACCCGCCCGCCTAGCCGGATCTGATCTGGCGCGGCCGGCAAGGCGCGGCCGGCGAGGCGCGGCCTGCCCCAAGTCGCTCTACAATCGCGCCTTATGTCTATTCTCTTCCACGCCTATCCCCTGGCCCGCACGGCGCTCTTCGCCATGGATGCGGAAACCGCCCACGAAGTCACACTGTCGGGGCTGCAGCGCGCCTATGACTGCGGCGCCACGCGCAGGCTGCTGCATGCGCAGCCCAAGGCGCCCTGCACCCTCATGGGCATGACACTCTCGAACCCGGTCGGACTCGCGGCGGGGCTGGACAAGAACGGCGCCTACATCGACGCGCTCGGCAACCTGGGCTTCGGCTTCGTGGAAGTGGGCACGGTCACGCCGCGCGCCCAGCCGGGCAATCCCAAGCCGCGCATGTTCCGCCTGCCGCGCGCGCAGGCGCTCATCAACCGGCTGGGGTTCAACAACCAGGGGCTGGATGCTTTCCTGGCCAACGTGCGGCGCAGCCAGTGGCGCAGCCAGGGCGGCGTGCTGGGGCTCAACATCGGCAAGAACGCCGACACCCCCATCGAGAACGCGGCGAGCGACTACCTGATCGGGCTGGAAGGCGTATACCCCCACGCCGACTACGTCACGGTGAATATTTCTTCGCCCAACACCAAGAACCTGCGCGCCCTGCAGGGCGGCGACGAGCTGTCGGCACTGCTGGACCGGCTGGCGGACAAGCGCCGCGAACTGGAAGACCGGCATCAGCGGCGCGTGCCCATCGCCGTGAAGATCGCGCCCGATCTGACCGAAGAGCAGATCGACGCCATTGCCGGAATCCTGCCGCGCCACGGCATCGACGGCGTCATCGCCACCAACACCACGCTGTCCCGCGAGGCGGTGGCCGGCATGGCGCACGCCGACGAGGCGGGCGGCCTGTCGGGTGCGCCGGTGCACGAGCTGTCGCTGGCGGTGATCCGCCGCCTGCGCCAGAAGCTGGGCGCGGACATGGCCATCATCGGCGTGGGCGGGGTAATGTCGGGGCGGCATGCCCGCGAGAAGATCGAAGCCGGCGCCAACGCGGTGCAACTGTACACCGGCCTCATCTACCGGGGCCCGGCCCTGGTCGGCGAATGCGTGAGCGCGCTGGCGCGGGCGTAAAAAAAGGCCACCCGTGGGTGGCCCTAATTCCAGCTCTGCTCTGTCACTCAACAGTACTACATAACTGCGGTTTGCGCACCGCCTGCGTTCGGCCCGGGATGTAAATCCCGGACCAGGCCCCATGATCCGTTACCGGACTCAGGCGCTGCGGCGGCTGCGGCTGGCAACCTTGGTGGCGGCGTCGGCGGCGTCCGAGGCAGCCTTGAAGGTCGCGTTGGCGGCGGCGTTCAGGTTCGATTCGGCGACTTCGGCGGCCTGCTTGGCAGCCTTGGACAGCGAATCGTAGGCGCTGGTCGCGGTGGCCAGCGAGGACTTGATCAGCGCGACGGCGCTTTCCGAGCCGGCGGGAGCGTTCTTGGAGAACTGCTCGACGGCGTCGGACAGCTGCTGCTGCGTTTCGGCGATCTGCGCTTCGGTCAGCTTGGCCAGGTTGCCCTGCACGCCGGCCACGATGTCGTAGACGTGCTTGCTGTAGGCCAGGGCCTTCTCGGCGCCGGGCTGCAGCAGGCCGGTGGCGAAGGCGGCGGCTTCCTGCGGATCCTTGACTTCGACGGCCTGCTGCGACTTCTGGGCGACTTCGTCCAGGGTGGCGCGCACGACCTTCAGATTCAGTTCAACGAGCTTTTCGAAGCCCGCGAAAACGGCGGATTGGGCAGCCAGAAAGGTGTTGACGCTGGCTTTCTGACGGTCCAGGACTTGTTGCGGAATAGTGCTCATAGGATGCTCCTATCGGTGCCGGACGCGCCGGCAAGGTGGGTGTCTGCGACGAAAGAAAAAAACGTGCGCGGATACTGGTACTACACGCAACCGCCGGCTCGTTTGATGCACTGCACAATGCACATTCTAGGGGCCTCAAAAAACTTGTCAAGCAGTTTTTGTGCAACGCAACAACTGTTTGCACTTTCGTGGGGCATGCGGGCTCGGGCCTTGATCTGGCACAAGATTCCGCTTCGCGTTGGGGAAATACCGGACTGACTCCGTACCCAGTCTTCCCTACACTCGCGGCACACTGGTGTGATTCAAACTATTACAAACCGGTATCCCATAACGACTACGCAGCACAGCAAACCCTGCATTGGAGACCCCATGAATTTCCTCCCCCGCACGCTTTCGGCTCTCTTCGCCGCCAGCGCCCTGCTCGCGGCCGGCGCTGCCCACGCCGAATACCCGGACCACCCCATCAACATGGTGGTGCCTTTCGCCGCGGGCGGCCCGACCGACAACGTCGCGCGCTCGCTGGCTGAGGCCATGCGGACGTCTCTGGGCCAGACGGTCGTGGTCGAAAACAAGGGCGGCGCCGGCGGCACGATCGGCACCACCCAGGTCGCGCGCTCGCAGCCCGACGGCTATTCCGTCCTGCTGATGCACGCCGGCTTCTCGACGGCGCCCTCTCTCTACAAGAACCCCGGCTACGATCCGTACAAGAGCTTCGAGCCCATCGGCCTCGTGGTGGACGTGCCCATGACCGTCATCGCGCGGTCGGACTTCCCGCCCAACACCATCCAGGAACTGGCCGAGTACGTCAAAAAGAACAAGGACAAGGTTTCGCTCGCCAACGCCGGCATCGGCGCGGCCAGCCACCTGTGCGGCACCATGCTCCAGGAAGCCCTGGGCGTGCAGCTGCTGACCATTCCCTACAAGGGCACCGCTCCCGCCATGAACGATCTGCTGGGCAAGCAGGTGGACGTGCTCTGCGACCAGACCACCAACACCACGCAGCAGATCGACGCCGGCAAGGTGAAGGCCTATGCCGTCACCAGCCTCAAGCGCGTGCCCACGCTGCCCAAGCTGCCCACCATGGACGAGTCGGGCTACAAGGGCTTCGAAGTCGGCATCTGGCATGGCATGTGGGTGCCGAAAGGCACGCCCAAGCCCGTGGTGGACAAGCTGGTCAAGGCCTTGCAGGCCGGCCTGGCCGATCCCAAGTTCCAGGAGCGCATGAAACAACTGGGCGCCACCGTACTCACCGCGGAAGCCAATCCGCAGGCGCTGGAAGCCAAGGTGAAGCAGCAGGTGCCGCAGTGGGCCGAACTTTTCAAGAAGGCGGGCGTCGAGCCGCAGTAAGCCGCGCGGCCGCCCCTCCCCGGCAAACGCCCTGCGATTGTTGAACTGCCCCCGAAGGTTGGATTCGTCCAACTTTCGGAGGGCAGTTCAGATGCGGGGCGTTTTCTTTTCAAGAAGGCGGTTCTTCGCGCGATGCGCGGCGCGCGGGCCGGGCGGCGGAATGCCGCGGCTACACGCGGGCGGTGGTTTCGGGCGCGGCAGGCCGTTGAAGCCGCCGGGGCCCGCGCCGGGCGGCTCGTAGCCCAGCGCCTCGGAAATTTCGGCGGCGGTGTCCACCAGCGCCTTGATCCATTCGTCCTGCAGGCGCTCCGCCGGCGCCGAAATGGACAGGCCGGCCACCAGCTTGCCGGTGTCGTCGTAGATGCCGGCCGCGATGCAGCGCACGCCCAGTTCCAGTTCTTCGTTGTCGCGCGCGTAGCCGTTGCGGCGCACCAGCGCCAGTTCGCGCTCGAGGCGGTCGAGGTCGGTGAGGCTGTTGCGGGTGTGGCCGGCCAGCCCGGTGCGCAGCGCGTAGGCGCGCACCTGGCGGGAGTCGGCGGTGGACAGGAACAGCTTGCCCGTGGAGGTGAGGTGCAGGGGCGCCCGGCCGCCGATGGCCCGCACCACCTGCATGCCGGAACGCTCGCTCCAGGCGCGCTCGATGTAGACGATTTCGTCGCCCTGCTGCACCGAAAGGTTGATGGTCTGGCCCGTGAGCTTGTGCAGCGAACGCATGGCCGAGATCGAGGCCTCGCGCACGTTGAGCCGCCCCTTGACCAGCGAGCCCAGTTCCAGCAGACGCATGCCGAGCTGGTAGAGGCCGTTATCCACGCGCTCTACGTAGCGCCCCACCACCAGGTCGTTCAGGATGCGGTGGGCTGTGGAGGCGTGCAGGCCCGTGGTGGCCGAGAGCTCCTTCAGGGTGACGGGGTCGGGCTGGGCCGCCAGCGCGTCGAGCAGCCGCATGGCCCGCTCGATGACCTGGATGGCGATGGGATGGGACGAGGCGCCATCGTGCTCGGCGTCCGGGGCATTGCGTGAATTGGGCAGACGGGACATAGATTGACGGAAAGGGCTTGGCGGCGCGGCCATGGCACAGGGGTTTTGCGGCAATGCAGCAAACAAATCTTTCCCGTATTGTGAAATTTAGCGACCCGTTTGGCAATTGGTTTTTTTAATCGGATTGCGACGGATCGCAACGCCGGACGCTCAGGCGGCGGGCGGCGCCAGCTTGCCGCCCAGGCGCAGCACCTCGGCGCGCAGGTATTCCAGCGCGGCCGCCGCGCCTCGGGCTCGCCCTTGACGCCCAGGTCGATGTGCGGCGTGCCGCCCGCCTCGCCCACGCTGGGCAGGCTGAAGGCGCGCACCCCCGGCCAGCGGCTTTCGACCGTGAGCATGGCGGGCGTGATGCGCGATTCGGGCATGCCGAACACTAGGAAGGAATGCTCGACGTGCGCGCGCGCATGCTGCAACGCACGATAGCGGGTGTCCAGCGTCCATTCGAGCATGGGCCAAGCCATGACCGGAAATCCAGGCACGAAGGTGTGATCGCGGATGAAGAAGCCGGGAATGCGGTTGTACGGGTTGGGCACGATTTCACAGCCCCGGGGAAACACGCCCATCTGCAGCCGCTGCTGGTTCTCGGGCGTGCTCATGTCGGCCGAGCCCTGGCCCTTGGCCGCCATCTCGGCAGCCCGCTGCGCGATGGCCTCGGCCGCCTGGGGATGCAGCTCCAGGGGCAGCCCCAGCGCCTCGGCCGCTGCCTGGCGGGTGTGATCGTCGGGCGTGCCGCCGATGCCGCCGCAGGAGAACACCACGTCGCCGCTGGCGAAGCTGCGGCGGTAGGCCTCGACCAGGCGGGCGCGGTCGTCGGGCAGGAATTCGGCCCACCCCAGTTGCATGCCGCGCGCCGAGAGCATTTCCACGACTTTGGAAAAATGCTTGTCCTGCCGGCGGCCGGAGAGGATTTCGTCTCCGACGATGATAAGGCCGATGCGGCGGGCGGCGGTTTCTGCGGACATGATGGGGTTCCGGATAGCGGTGAAAGGGGAAGGATCAGACGTCGATGGTGCGCTGCTGGCGCAATTGCCGCAGCGCGTCCAGCCCGTAGTGCGCATACACCAGCGCGGAAAACACGGGCAGCACCACCCAGGCCGGCGGCAGCAGGTTCAGCAGCGAGCAGACCAGGCCGATGATCCAGAAGCCGACGTTGTTGCGCTTGAGCAGGATCTGGCGCTCGGCGGGGCTGGCGTGCTCGACGATGGCGTCCACGCGCATCATCCGCGAAAAAGCGAAGGCCCACCAGAACACCGACAGCACCACGGCCATGGGAGGCACCAGCCACAGGGGCAGCGTCAATACCCACCCCAGCGCGAACGCGAGCGACACCCACACGGCGTTCCACACGCTGACCGCCGTGGAAAAACGGCCCTGCCGCGCCACGCCGGCGTACTCGCGCTCGCTCACGTGCCGCAGCACCAGCGGCATGACGAACACCGCCGCGATGGCCAGGCCCAGGATGCCCGACACGGGCAGCAGGATTCCGGCCGCGATGACGGGCACCAGATAGAGCTTGAGGGAGAACAGCCCCACCGCGACCAGCCAGTCATCCACGCGGTTGACCATGTCCCATTGGGAGGCTTCCATGCGCAGCCAGTCGGTCAGGGGCGTCCAGAACAGCCAGAGCAGAACGATGGCGCCCACCAGCGCGATCAGGAACGGCAGCAGCACGGCGAACAGCATGCTCGGATGGCATTGCGACACCAGGGCGCGCTTGAATGCCTGGGCCACGCCCGCTGCGCCCGCGCTCGCGCGGGGCGAAAATCCTGGACGCGATTCGGACGTATCGGACTCGGGGCGCAGTGCGTTCATGGCAGGCAGGCGTGAATGGACAACCCGGGTATGATAGTCAAACACGTCCTGATCTGCTTCACATGCCCCTACTCGTTCCCGGCGCCGACCTGGGCGCCCTGCGCGATCGCCTCGGATCGCCCGATACCTGGCTCATTGCGTGTTTCTGTGCCGCCTGGTGCGATACCTGCGGACAATACCGCCCCCGTCTCCAGGCACTTTCCGACACCCTGCCGCAGCACGTCTTCGCATGGATAGACATCGAAGACCATGAAGAACTGCTGGGCGAGGAAGACGTGGAGAACTTCCCCACTCTGCTGGTGCAGGCCGGCCCGCGCACGGTGTTCTACGGCCCGATGCTGCCCCACATCGGCCACCTGGAGCGCCCGTGGTTGCCGTCGGTGGCGCAAGTGACGGTAATGGCCTGCGTGTGTTCGCGATGCTCGCCGGAGAGCAGATCGTCCACGGTCAGGTCGTCGCGGCCAAGCCGGGATCCCAGTTCGCGCAGCAGCAGCCGGCTCACCGCATACGCGCCGCCCAGCGCCTTGAAGCTGCCCAGGCCGAAGCGGCCCGCCTCCTGCTTGTACAGCATGCCGGCCACGCCCGCCGCCCGCGCCAGGCCGTCCAGGGCGTAAAGCGGCGTCGGGGCGTAGCCCGGCCAGCGCGCGATCTCCGCCTGCGCGAGCGCGTAGGCCGCGCGCCCAGCACCGCCTGCTGGGCGGGGCCGTAGGGCTGGGCGGCGTCGAACGCCGGATTGGAAGTCCAGCCTAGCCGGACGCGGGGAAGGATCTCTGCCACTTCAATCTCCTGGTTGCGATGGTTTCAACGCTGCAGATCGCCGTACAGATCATGCAGCCGCTCGATATTGGCCAGGCGCTGGCGCGCCGCGCCGCCCAGCGCGCGAGCCAGCGCCGAGCAGATATGGTTGAGCAGGCTCAGGGCCGCCACATAGGAATCGAAAACCGCCGAGCCGGTGTTCACGCAGCGCAGCGCCACGTCGGCGCGCGCGGGCAGCTCGGTGGCGGTGGGATCCGTCATGACCACCACCTTGGCGCCCACGCGGTTGGCGTGCTCCACGATGGGTTTGAGCAAGGTGACGCGGCGGCGGAAATCCATGACGAGAAGCACGTCGCCCTTGGCCAGGTCGGCCATGTCTTCGGCCAGGTTCAGCCCGGCTCCCGGCGCGAGCGAGACGCGTCGCGCAATTGCGTCAGCAGGGCCCAGGCATATTGCGCCAGCACCCGGCCGTTGCGAAAGCCTGCGATCCACACGCGCCGCGCGCCGGCCAGCAACGACACCGCCAGGTCCACGTCGGCGCTGTCCAGCCGCTCGAAGGTCTGGGCCAGATTGCGCAGGTCGTTGGCCAGATGCGCCGCGAGCGCATCGCCGGAAGCATCCGGCGGGCGCACCCCGGCCAGCTCGTACAGCGGCGAGCCGCGGCCGGCCTCGTCCCGGGCCTGCGCGCGCACCTCGTTGAAGTTCTCATAGCCCAACCGCCGGAAAAACCGCCCGGCGGTCGCCTTGGACACGCCCGCCTTCTGCGCCAGCTCGGCGCCCGAGTAGGCGGCGATATTGCCCAGGCACTCCAGCGTGGCGCGCGCCAGCCGCTGCTCGCTTTCCGTGAAGGAGTCCTGCAAGGCCAGGATGCGTTCCTGCAAAGTCGATGTCATGGACGCGGTTTTATGAAACTTTGATTTCATCAATATATTTTCCTGAAACTTTAGTGTCAACACGATTTGCGTAACAGCGTATCCCGCCGGCGGGCATAAAAAAATGCGCCCGCATCGCGGGCGCTCGAATGCGCCTGGAGCCAGGCGCACAGACCGGCAGTCCGCCGCGCGGCTCGTCACGGGCTGCGGCCCGCCTCCTCCTGCAGTTGACGCCACAGGATCTTGCCCGTATTCGATTTGGGCAGCGACTCGACGAACTCGACGATGCGCGGAACCTTATAGGCGGCCATGCGTTGCCGCGCCCAGGCGATGACGGCCGCTTCGCTGGTCTGCTCGCCGGCCTGCGGCCGCAGCACGAGCAGCGCCTTGACCGTCTCGCCGCGGCAGGAGTCCGGCACGCCGATCACGCAAGCCTCGTGCACGGCGGGATGCTCGTACAGCGCGTTTTCGACTTCGGCGGGCCAGACCTTGTAGCCCGAGGCGTTGATCATGCGCTTGAGGCGGTCGGTCACGAAGAAGTACCCGTCTTCGTCCACCCGCCCCAGGTCGCCGGTGCGGAAATAGCGCCGGCCCTCCAGGCTGACGAACGCCTCCTGGTCGGCTTGCGGCTGCCGCCAGTAGCCCAGCATGACCTGGCTGCCGCGCGTGACCAGTTCGCCGACTTCGCCGTCCGGCAGCTCCTGCAGTGTGCCGGGGTCGATCACGCGGGTGTCCACGCCGAAGGTGGGCACGCCGATGCACTGGCGCTTGCCGCGCGCCAGCGGATTGCAGTGCAGGAATGCCGCGGTTTCGGTCAGGCCGTATGCCTCGTTGAAGACGATGCCGTAGCGGTCGGCCAGCATGGCATGCACGGCTTGCGGCATCGGCGCGCCGCCGCCGCACAGCAGCGCCAGGCTGGACAGATCGAAGCCGCCGATGCCGGGCTGCGCGAAGAAGTCCACCACCATGGCGGGCGCGGCCGACCAGACGCTGACGTTCGCCGTCGGCCATCAGCCTGGCTGCCGCCTCACGGTCCCAGCGCGGCAGCACCACCACGGTCGCACCCAACAGAATGGGCAGGTTCATGCAGTTCTGCATGCCCAGCATATGGAACATGGGCGCCACGCCCAGGATGACGGATTCGGCGTGCAGGCCACGCCACAACTGCGACCCGGCCAGCGCCGCGCCCAGCGTGGCGTGCGTGTGGCGGCAGCCCTTGGGCCGGCCGGTGGTGCCGGAGGTGTAGGGCAGCAGGCAGAGATCGTCGCCTGGGCGCGGGCGGGCTCCGGCTGCGCGCCCACGGCGAGGCGCGCCGTACCAGGGCACGGCATCGGGCGAGTCCGGTGTCCTGGCGAGGCGCGCGGATCCAGTCCGGCGGCTCGTGATCCGTGCGTGCGCCGTCCAGATAATCCGAATAGGTGTGGACGATCACGCGCTCCAGCCGCCCGTCCGCGGCGAATCCGGCGAGCCGCGGGCACAGCTCCTGGCTGGCGAAGGCCACGCGCGCGCCGCTGTCTTCCAGGTAGTGCGCCAGTTCGTCGGGCGTGCTCATGGCATTGACCGGAACCGCCACCGCGTCGGCGCGCAGGATGGCGTAGAAGGCAATGACGAACTGCGGGCAGTTCTGGCTGAAGAGCAGCACGCGGTCGCCGCGCCCCACGCCGGCGCACCGCTGCAGATACCCCGCGAGCGCGTCCGCCTCGCGCTTGAGCCGGGCGTAGCTCACCTCGGCGTCGTAGAACACGATGGCGGCCTTGTCGGGATAGCGCGCCGCCGAAACCTCCAGGTTGAAATACAGGGTCGTCCGGGGCGCCGGGATTTCCCGGGGCAACCCCTTGGGCCAGAACGCGTAGTGCGATTGCCGCATGTCTCCTCCGTGTCCGGGGCGCAACGCGCGCGGCGGCTCAGGCCGCCATGCCGCGCGCGATGATCTCTTTCATGATCTCGTTCGATCCGCCATAGATCTTGCCCACGCGCGCGTCGGCGTACATGCGCGCGATGGGGTACTCCAGCATGTAGCCGTAGCCGCCGTGCAATTGCAGGCACTCGTCGATGACCTGGCAGTTCATCTGGGTAACCCACCACTTCGCCATGGCCGCGGTAGGCAGGTCCAGCGTGCCCGCCAGCTGGCGGGCGATGCAGTCGTCGACGAAGCGCGCGGCGACAGTGGCCACGGTTTCGCATTCCGCCAGCTTGAACCGCGTGTTCTGCAGCGCCATGAGCGGCTGGCCGAACACTTCCCGGCTGCCGCGTAGGCCACGGTTTCGTCGATGGCGCGCCGCATGGTCGCCGCGGCGCCCACGGCGATCAGCAGGCGCTCGCGCGGCAATTGCTGCATCAGCTGGCCGAAGCCGCGCCCTTCTTCGCCGCCCAGCAGGTTGCCGGCGGGCACTCTTGCGCCGTCGAAGAACAGCTCGGCGGTGTCCTGGCTCTTCTGGCCCAGCTTCTCCAGCAGGCGGCCGCGGCGAAAGCCCGGCAGATCGCGCGTCTCGACCATCAGCAGCGACACGCCGCGCGCCCCGGCCGAAGGATCGGTCTTGGCGACCACGCAGATCAGGTCCGCGTGCAGGCCGTTGGTGATGAAGGTCTTGGAGCCGTTAAGCACATAGTCGCCGCCGTCGCGCATGGCGGTGGTGCGCACGCTCTTGAGGTCGGACCCCGCGCCCGGCTCGCTCATGGCGATGGCGCCCACCAGCTCGCCCGTCGCCATGCGGGGCAGCCAGCGCCGCTTCTGGTCCTGGGTGCCGTAGTTCAGGATGTAGTGCGCCAGGATCGCGCTGTGCACGTTGTTGCTGAATCCGTGCACCATGGCGCGCGCCTGCTCGGAGGCCACGATGGCCTCGTGCGCGAAGTTGCCTCCGCCGCCGCCATAGGCTTCGGGGATGCTGACGCACAGCAGGCCCAGGCTGCCTGCGCGCCGCCAGACATCGCGGTCGGCGTGCTGCTGCTTGCGCCACTTTTCCTCGTGCGGTGCGAACTCCTTCTCGAAAAGGCGGCGGATGGAATCCTGGAAAAGCCGCAGGTCGGCGTCCATCCAGGCGGGGCTCGGCGTGTCCATGGGTCCTCCCGCGATCAAGGCCGGCCGCCGCCCACGACCAGGACCTGGCCGCTGACGTAGTTCGATTCGGGCAGGCAGAATAGATAGACCGCGCCCGCCGCCTCGGCCGGCGTGCCGGCGCGGCCGATGGGAACGAGGCGTTCGGCGTTCTTCAGCACCTCCGGATTCACCCCCACCTTGATCCGCCGCCCGGCAATGTCGAGCGAGGCATCGTCGTCCGCGGCCGACTCGGTGAGGCGGGTGCGGATCAGGCCGAAGGCCACGCTGTTCACGTTGACCTTGTAGCGCCCCCATTCCTTCGCCAGGGCGCGGGTCAGGCCGTTAACGCCCGCCTTGGCGGCCGCGTAGTTGGCCTGGCCCGCATTGCCCATGACGCCCGAGGTGGACGAGATGTTCACCACCTTGCGGAATACCTCCCTGCCCTGCGCCGCCTCGGTCTTGGCCGCCTCGCGGATGAACCCCGAGGCCGCCCGCAGAATGCGGAAGGGCGCGGTCAGGTGCACGGCGAGCATGGCGTCCCATTGTTCGTCGCTCATTTTCTGGATCACGTTGTCCCAGGTGTAGCCGGCGTTGTTCACGATGATGTCCAGGCCGCCGTATGCCTCGATGGCGGTATCCACGTACCGCTGCGCGAAATCCGCCTCGATCACGCTGCCCGCGCATACGCAGGCCTGTCCTCCCGCGCCGCGGATCAGCGCGGCGGTTTCCTCGGCCGGCCCGTCATCGAGGTCGTTGACCACCACGCGCGCGCCTTCCCCGGCCAGCTTCAGCGCGATCTCCCGCCCGATGCCCCGTCCCGATCCCGACACCAGCGCCACTTTTCCATCCAGCGTACCCATGGCTTCTGTCTCCTTTGTTCCGTTCATGGCCCGCCCCGGCCGCGCCGGCGCGGTCTTGCTTCAGGCGGCCTGGTACAGCGTGACCACGCACGCGCCGCCCAGCCCGAGGTTGTGCTGCAGCGCCAGCCTGGCGCCTTCCACCTGGCGCAGGTCGGCCTGGCCGCGCAATTGCCACACCAGCTCGGCGCACTGGGCCAGGCCGGTCGCGCCCAGCGGATGCCCCTTGGAAAGCAGCCCGCCGGAGGGGTTGGTCACCACCTGGCCGCCATAGGTGTTGCCGCCTTCGAGAATGAATTTCTCCGCCGTGCCTTCCGGCGTGAGGCGCAGTCCCTCATATGTGAGCAGCTCGTTGGCGGTGAAGCAGTCGTGCAGCTCCACCACATCGATGTCGGCCGGGTCCACCCCCGATGCCTCGAATACCTGGTCGGCCGCGGCGCGGGTCATGTCGTACCCCACGAGCTTGCGCATGTCTGCCGACTCGAACGCCGGCGCGGTGTCGGTGGTCATGGATTGCGCGGCGATGCGCACCGCGGGCGCGATGCCGCGCCGGCGCGCGAAATCCTCGGAGCACAGCAACGCGGCCGCCGCGCCGCAGGTCGGCGGGCAGCATTGCAGGCGGGTCAGCGGCTCGAAGATCATGGGCGAAGCCAGCACTTCCTCCAGCGTCACGGTCTGGCGGAACACCGCATACGGATTGCGCGCCGCATGCTGCCGGGCCTTGACCGAAATGCGCGCGAACGTGTCGGGCCGGATGCCGTGCTGCTTCATGTAGTCGCGTCCCGCACCGCCGAAGAACTGCGCCGCGCGCGGCCTGTCGGCATCGTAGCCCTGGATGGCGCGCATCGATTCGATGAAGCCCGCCAGCGGCGACGGCCGGTCTTCGTACATGCTTTTCAGGGCCCCGGGCGACATCTGCTCGAAGCCCAGCGCCAGCGCGCAATCGACGGCCCCGCTCTGAACGGCCTGGCGCGCCAGGAAAAGCGCCGAGGAGCCGCTGGCGCAATTGTTGTTGACGTTGAAGACCGGAATGCCGGTCAGGCCCAGGCCGTACACCGCCGCCTGCCCGCAAGTCGAGTCGCCGTACACGTAGGCCGCATAGGCCTGCTGCACATCGCCGTACGGCACGCCGGCGTCGTCCAGCGCCGCGCGGGCCGCGCGCGCGCCCATGGCCGGATAGGGCTCGCTTGCCCCGGGCTTGCTGAACGGAATCATGCCGACGCCGGCCACGAGTACGTTCCGATTCATGTTTGCCTCTCCTGTGGTGTGAAACCGCCTCGGCGCCGGCGCCCGTTGCGGGCGGCCGCGGCCGGTGGGCACAGCTTCGCGCCGCGCGCCCGGCGGGCAATGGCCGCAGGCGTCAAACGCATTGGCGGAAAGTGTCATGCGCATCCGGCTGCGGATTGCGCATGCGGCTGCGGCGGTATTCGCCGGGCGCCACGCCGGTCCATTTCTTGAAGGCCCGGTTGAAGGTGCTGCACTCCGAGAAGCCGAGGCGCTCGGCGATGTCCACCAGCGACAGTTCCGGACGGCCCAGGTACTCGATGGCCGCATCGCGGCGCAGATCGTCTTTCAGCGCCTGGAAGCCCTGCCCTTCCTCGCGCAGGCGGCGGCGCAGCGTCTGCGGCGTCATGGCTAGCTGCGCGCTGATGCGCGCAAGCGAAGGCAGCTCGCCCGAAAGGTCGTTGCGCAGCAAGCGCCGGATGCGCTCGGTGAGCGTGGTGCGGTCCTGGAACTTCACCAACAGGTCGAACGGCGCATTGGCGAGAAACTCGCGCAGGCTCCGCGCGTCCTGCACCACGGGCAGGTCCAGCCAGCGCGCCTGCAGCCTGAGCCCGGTTTCGGGCTGGCCGTAGCGCACCGGCGCGTAGAAGAGGCGATGCGCGTCGGCGCTGCGCTCGCCGTTGCGGTAGTCCACGCCCAGGATGGGAATGCGGCGCGCGGCCAGCCAGTTCGCCACTCCCAGCGTGAAGAAAAGAAAGGTGCGCTCGCCGTACCAGCGCGCCGGGCCGGGCGCGGCGCGCGTGTCCAGAACGATGCGCGCCAGCCCGTCCGAGACGCAGAGCCGGGCCGTGAAATCGGGCAGCAGGCCGTGATAGAGGCGGAAGGCCGCGCGCAGGGCGCGTCCGATGCAAGGCTCGCGTTGCGCGACGCACAGGCCAGCGCGAACGCGCCCAGGGGAACGGGGCGCGTGCCCAGGCCCATGAAGTCGTCGCGGGTGGCCAGGCGCAACCCGCGCAGGATGCGCGCGAACTGCGCCTGCGACACCCGCGCCATGGGCGACTGCAGCAGGGCCGGCGACACCTCCGCCCGTTCCAGCACGTGGTTCACGTCCACGCCCCGGCTGCGCGCGCCGTGCAGGATCTGCGCCAGGTGGCCGATTGCAATGGTGTGGTGCGTCATCACGATCTCCCGCGACCCGTTGGCGGCCATGGTAGCCAATGCCCGCGCCGGGCGAAACGGCGGCGGTGAGCATTCCCGCCAAGCCGAATCAACGATTTCGCCATTGGTCGGCCGCGGCCCCGCATCTAGACTGGCTCGAACCCGCCCTGTGCGGCCCCCTTCGTATTTGCGGGAGCCCCTCTTTGGATACGCCGAACACCGCGCCGCTCGCCGGCGTGCGGATCCTGGATCTTTCCAGGCTGCTGCCCGGCCCGCTGGCCGCGCAGTATCTCGCGGACCTGGGCGCCGACGTCGTCAAGATCGAAGACACGCAGGCCGGCGACTACGCGCCCCCGGCCCTGCGCGCCGCCTGCAACCGCAACAACGCGGCGTGCGGCTGGAC
>NZ_LHSJ01000078.1:0-14968 GCF_001270295.1 Achromobacter sp. DMS1
GGGCGTTTTCTGGATGCCGTGAACCGCCGCCGGGATCGCCGGCCGCCGGGATCGCCGGCCGCCGGATCGCCGGCCGCCGGACTGCCGGATCTGGCGAATCGCGGTTACGTCTGGTCAGATCGGCGCGCCTCCCCATGAGATAATCGCGGCCATGGATATGACCTCTCGAATGACGTCGCACTTTCGCGACGCCATGGCAGTCTTCGAACAAAGCACGGACGTCCTGGCCGAACCGCTGGCCGTGGCGGTGGACCTGCTCTTCGGCGCCCTGGCGAACAATGGCAGGATTCTGGCCTGCGGCAATGGCGGCTCGGCCGCCGACGCGCAGCATTTCGTGGCCGAGCTGGTCGGCCGCTTCGAGCGCGAGCGCCTGCCCCTGGCCGGCATCGCCCTCAATACCGACACCTCCATCCTCACGGCCGTGGGCAACGACTACGGCTTCGACGACATCTACGAGCGCCAGGTCAACGCGCTAGGGCAGCCGGGCGACGTGCTGGTGGCCATTTCCACCAGCGGCAACTCGCCCAACGTGGTCAAGGCCATGGAGGCCGCCCACGAGCGCGAAATGCATGTCATCGCCCTGACGGGCAAGGGCGGCGGCGTCATGGGGGAACTCATTACGCCCATGGACGTCCATCTCTGCGTGCCCCACGATCGCACCATGCGCATCCAGGAAGTCCATATTCTGCTGCTGCACGCCCTGTGCGACGGCATCGACGCCCTTCTGCTTGGAGACACCGAATGATTCCCGACGCCAGAACCGCTGTCCGCCCGCTGCTCATGGCCGCCCTCCTGGCCTCGGCCGGCCTGTCGCTGTCGGCGTGCGCCCCGCTCGTGGTGGGCGGCGCCGCCGCCACCACCGCCGTGGTGGTCACCGACCGGCGCACTTCCGGCGTGCAGCTCGAAGACCAGAACATCGCCTTCAAGGCCGAAAGCCAGATTTCGCAGAAGCTAGGCGAAACGGCCCGCGTCAACGCCATGGCCTACGCCGGCCGCCTCCTGCTCACGGGCGACGTGCCCAGCGAGGCCGCCAAGAGCCAGGCCACCGCCATCGCGCAGGGCATCGAGAACGTAAAAGAGGTCATCAACCAGCTCAACGTCGGCCCGATCGCCTCGTTCGGCGCGCGTTCCAACGACACCTGGCTCACCTCCAAGGTGAAGACCGCGCTGTTGAACACCAAGTACGTGCCCTCCGGCACCATCGCCGTCACCACCGACCACGGCGTGGTCTACCTGATGGGCAAGGTGACCCAGACCGAAAGCGAGTACGCCGCCAACGCGGCCGCCGAGGTGGGCGGCGTGGCCAAGGTTGTTAAACTTTTCGAGATCATCAGTCGCGAGGAAGCCATCCGGCTTTCGAACACCAGCGGTTCGCAGTCGTCGCAGTCCGGCGCCTCGGACACCCGCGCGCCCGTCGAGAACGGCGCGGGCGCCCAGGATGCGCCGGCCGGCGGCGGCGTGGAAGTCATGCCCATCAAATGAAAAAAGCCATCATCGCCCTGGCCGTCCTGGTGGCGGCCGGCATCGGCGCCTGGTTCGTGTGGCGCCCGGCCCCGGCCGCCCCCGACGTGAGCTTCACCACCCTGGAAGGCAAGACCTTCTCGCTGCAGGACCTGCGCGGCAAAGTGGTGCTGGTGAAGTTCTGGGCCACGAGCTGCGTAACCTGCGTGAAACAGATGCCGCAGACCATTTCGGCCTACAACGAATTCGCGCCCAAGGGCTACGAAGCCGTGGCGGTCGCCATGAACTACGACCCGCCCAACTACGTGCTGAATTTCGCCCAGAGCCGCAAGCTGCCGTTCCCGGTGGCCCTGGATACCAAGGGCGACATCGCGCGCGCCTTCGGCAACATCCGGCTCACACCCACGGCTTTCCTCATCGACAAGCACGGGCGCATCATCAAGCGTTATCTGGGCGACTACGACGTCGCCGAATTCCACGCCACGGTGGAAAAGGCGCTGGCCGCCGGCTGATCCGTCCCGCAGCGCCTGCCGGACTGGCGGGGCAGGAAAAGGGGGCCTTCGAGGCCCCCTTTCCATGGACGAGAACGGGACGCCGCGCCCGCTGCCGCAGCGTCAGAAGGCCGGCACCACCGCGCCCTTGTATTTTTCCTGGATGAATTTCTTCACCTCGGGCGTGTGCAGCGCCTTGACCAGCTTCTGCACGCCGGGATCGTTCCGGTTGTCGGCCCGGGTGACCACGATGTTGGCATAGGGCGAATCGGAGCCTTCGATGAAGAGGGCGTCCTTGGTGGGCACCAGTCCGGCCTCGAGCGCGTAGTTGGTATTGATGAGCGCCAGGTCCAGGTCGTCGAGCGAGCGGGGCAGCATGGCCGCTTCCAGCTCGCGGAACTTCAGCTTCTTGGGATTTTCGACCACGTCGGCCGCGGTCGACAGGATGTTCGACGGATCCTTCAGCTTGATGAGCCCCTGTTTCTGCAGCAGGATCAGCGCGCGTCCGCCATTGGACGGGTCGTTGGGAATGCCCACCGTGGCGCCCTGCTTCAGCTCGGAAATGTTCTTGATCTTCCTGGAATAGCCGCCGAAGGGCTCGACGTGCACCGCCACCACGGGCACCAGGCCGGTCTTGCGATCTTTGTTGAAGGAGTCCAGGTAGGGCTTGTGCTGGAAGAAATTGGCGTCGAGCTGCTTGTCGGCCAGCTGCAGGTTGGGCTGGACGTAATCGCTGAACACCTTGATGTCCAGTTCCACGCCTTCCTTGGCGAGCCCCGGCTTGACGACTTCCAGGATCTCCGCGTGCGGCACCTGGGTGGCGCCCACGACCAGCTTTTCGGCATGGGCGGCGCCGGCGAGAAAAACCGACGCCAGCAGGACGGAGCGGACGAAATTCAAACGCATGTGTTGCCTCTCGATCGTTGTAAAAATAAGGGCATGCGCCCCCTCGGCGCCCGGGCCGGCTGGCGGTTCCGGGCCTCCTGTTGCGAAAACGCCCCCAATTTACCTGAATGGCATTTATTTGTCGGGCATAAACGAATGGGTTTAAAGCATAAGGAACGCGCGGGTACTACAATTGGCCGTATGCTTGCGCCCGCGCGTGTCCACGCGTCCTGAGCGCAGGCATTTTTTCTAACTTTGCCGTTTCCCATTTTGCCGACTTAGCTGCCATGACCGACACCCCCGACCCTGCCGCCGTTTCGTCTCCCGCCGTCAAAGCCGCCGTGCTGTCCGAGGCGTTGCCGTATATCCGACGATTTCACGGCAAGACCATCGTGGTGAAGTACGGCGGCAACGCCATGACGGAAGAGCGGCTGCAACGCAGCTTCGCCCACGACGTGGTGCTGCTGAAGCTGGTGGGCCTGAATCCGGTGGTGGTGCATGGCGGCGGTCCGCAGATCGATGACGCGCTGCGCCGCATCGGCAAGCAGGGCACGTTCGTGCAGGGCATGCGCGTGACCGACGCCGAAACCATGGAAGTCGTCGAATGGGTGCTGGGCGGACAGGTCCAGCAGGACATCGTCATGATGATCAACGAGGTCGGCGGCAAGGCCGTGGGCCTGACCGGCAAGGACGGCGGTCTGATCCAGGCGCGCAAGAAGCTCATGGACAACAAGGAGAACCCCGCCGAGCCGCTCGACATCGGCTTCGTGGGCGACATCACCACCGTCGAGCCCGCCGTGGTGAAGGCGCTGCAGGACGACCAGTTCATCCCCGTCATTTCGCCGATCGGCTATGGCGAGGACGGCACCGCCTACAACATCAACGCCGACGTGGTCGCCGGCAAGATGGCCGAAGTGCTGGGCGCGGAAAAGCTGCTCATGCTGACCAACACCCCGGGCGTGCTGGACAAGAGCGGCAAGCTGCTGCGCAGCCTGTCGGCCCAGACCATCGACGAACTGTTCGCCGACGGCACCATCTCGGGCGGCATGCTGCCCAAGATCTCTTCGGCCCTGGACGCCGCCAAGAACGGCGTGAACTCGGTGCACATCGTCGACGGCCGCGTGCCGCACTGCCTGCTGCTCGAAATCCTCACCGACCAGGGCGTGGGCACGATGATCAGCTCGCATTGATCGTGCCGGCCCCCGAAGCACCGCATGGAGGATGGCGCATTGCGCCATAGACGGCTGATGCGGACTGAGCGCCAGCTGCAGCGGCCCGCGGCGCGCGTGCGGCGGTCCCGCCGGACCGCCACGCAGAACGACGGGCTGCTGTGGCTGTTCGACCTGGACAATACGCTGCACGACACCTCGCACGCGATCTTCCCGCGCATCGACCAGGGCATGACGCTGGCCGTGGCCGAAACGCTGGATGTGGACATCGACACGGCCAACCACCTGCGCCGCAAATACTGGATGCGCTACGGCGCCACCATGATCGGCCTGGTGCGCCACCACGGCGTGGACCCGCACGAATTCCTGCACCGCAGCCACGACTTCGACGTGAACCCGCTGGTGCGCGCCGAAAAGGCGCTGGCCCACAAGCTGCGTCGGCTGCCCGGGCGCAAGGTGCTGCTGACCAATGCGCCGCTGCACTATGCGCGCGCGGTGCTGCGCCGCCTGGGCATCCTGCGCCAGTTCGACAGCATCTGGGCCATCGAGCACATGCGCCTGCATGGCGAGTACCGGCCCAAGCCCTCGCCCGCGCTGCTGCGCCACGTGCTGGCGCGCGAAGGCGTCTCGCCGCGCAACGCAGTGCTGGTCGAGGACACGCTGGCCAATCTGCGGGGCGCGCGCCGGGCCGGGCTGCGCACGGTGCACGTCTATCATCCGGGCACGCCGTTCGGCCGCGGCCGCGCGCAGCGTCCGGGCTACGTGGACTTGCGGGTAAACTGCGTCAGTGATTTGCTGTTGCGCCGGCGTCCCCTGCGGGGATAACGGCGGGTTTTCCCCTTCCCTCTGTCTGCCTGCGTAGCAATCCCCTTCCATGGCGAGCAAACCCGGCGAGCGCAAGACCCAGATTCTGCAAACCCTGGCCGAGATGCTGGAACAGCCTCACGCCAGCCGCATCACCACGGCCGCCCTGGCCGCCCGGCTGGAAGTCTCCGAAGCGGCGCTGTACCGGCACTTCGCGAGCAAGGCCCAGATGTTCGAGGGCCTGATCGAGTTCATCGAGAACAGCATCTTCACGCTGGTCAACCAGATCGCGGCGGCCGAGCCCCATGGACTGGCGCAGGCCCGGCAGACCGTGGCCATGCTGCTCGCCTTCTCCGAACGCAACCGCGGCATGACGCGCGTGCTCACCGGCGACGCGCTGGTCACCGAAGACAACCGGCTGCAGGAACGCATCAACCACATCAATGACCGCATTGAGGCGTCGCTGCGCCAGTCGCTGCGCACCGCCGTGACGGACGGCGGGCTGCCGCCGCACGCCAACGTGTCGGCCCACGCCAGCCTGCTCACCCATCTGGTGCTGGGCCGCTGGCTGCGCTATGCCCAGAGCGGCTGGCGCGTGGCGCCCACGCTGCACCTGGACGAACAGCTGCGCCTCGCGCTGGGATAGCCGTTCCGCTTCGCACATTTTGTGCATTTCATGCAACATTTATGCGCTTGCCGTGCCGGTGGAGCCGTGCGCATAATGCAAAACACGAAATCAGGACAAGCGCAATCCGTCCTATTCCTGATATCAATCAATACGGGTTTTCCTTAATGGCGTCACCATTTTGCTGTAGTTTCGACGTGCCGTACTGATTCCCAGGCAGACCTGGTGCCGCGGCGTGTCGTCAGACTGACCCCAACCGGAGAAGCATATGACCGCGCAAGCCGCAGTCCCTGCCCCGCAAGCCCCGCAAAAAATCAAAATACCCCTCGGCCTGATCGCCGGTTTCGCCGCCCTCATCATCGTCCTGCTGCTGCCGCTGCCCGCCGACCTGCCCGTCGCCGGGCACCGCATGCTGGCCATCCTGGTGTTTGCCGTGGTGGTCTGGATTACCGAGGCCGTGTCGTACGAAGCCAGCGCCATCATGATCACCACGCTGATGGCGTTCCTGCTCGGCACGGCGCCGAAAGTCGCGGACCCCAATACGCTCTACGGCACCTCGGCGGCCATCAGCATGGCCCTGACGGGCTTTGCCAACTCGGCGCTGGCGCTGGTGGCCGGCGCCCTGTTCATCGCCGCCGCGATGACCTTCACGGGGCTGGACCGCCGCATCGCGCTGGTGACGCTGTCCAAGATCGGCACCAGCACGCGGCGCATCCTGATCGGCGCCATCGCCGTCACCATCGTCCTCAGCCTGGTGGTGCCCAGCGCCACCGCGCGCAGCGCCGCCGTGGTGCCCATCATGATGGGCGTGATCGCGGCCTTCGGCGTGGACAAGCGCTCCAACATCGCCGCCGGCATCATGATCATCGTGGCCCAGGCCACCAGCATCTGGAACGTGGGCATCCAGACGGCTGCCGCGCAGAACCTGCTGACCGTGGGCTTCATGGACAAGATGCTGGGCCAGCGCGTGGCGTGGTCCGACTGGCTGATCGCCGGCGCACCGTGGTCGCTCATCATGTCGGTCGTGCTCATCATCGTGGTGCTGAAGATGCTGCCGCCCGAGAGCGACAACATCGAAGGCGGCAAGGAAGCGGTCGAACAGGAGCTGGCCGCCCTGGGTCCCATGACGCCCGCGCAGAAGCGCCTCATGGGCGTGTCCATCCTGCTGCTGCTCTTCTGGGCAACGGAAGGCAAGCTGCACAGCTTCGATACGACTTCCACCACCTACTTCGGGCTGGTGCTGCTGCTGCTGCCGCGCTTCGGCGTGATGACGTGGAAAGACGTGCAGACCCGCATACCGTGGGGCACCGTCATCGTGTTCGGCGTGGGCATCAGCCTGGGCACGGCGCTGCTCACCACGCAGGCCGGCCAATGGCTGGGCAACCAGGTGGTGCAGCACACCGGCCTGGACCACCTCGGCCCGCTGGCCATCTTCGCGATTCTCTCGGCCTTCCTCATCGTCATCCACCTGGGCTTTGCCAGCGCCACCGCGCTCACCTCGGCCATGCTGCCCATTCTGATCTCGGTGCTGGCCACGCTGCCGGGCGACTTCAGCCGGCTGGGCATGACCATGCTGCTGGGCTTCGTGGTGAGCTACGGCTTCATCCTGCCGATCAACGCGCCGCAGAACATGGTGTGCCTGGGCACCGAAACCTTCAACGCCAAGCAGTTCGCCAAGGTCGGCATCGTGATCACCATCGTGGGCTACCTGCTGATGCTGGTCTTCGGCATGACGTACTGGCGCTGGCTGGGCTGGCTATGAACGGAGCGCGCGCCATGAAACTGCCGATCCCCCAGGCGCTGGAGTACGGCCGCCGCGTCCTGCTGGCCCAAGGCGCGCCCGACGACATTGCCCGCGTGGTGGCCGAACACCTGGTCGAGTCGGACCGCGTGGGCTACACCAGCCACGGGCTGTCCATTCTTTCGAGCTACCGGCGCACGCTGCAAAGCGGCCAGGTACGCGCCGACGGCAGGCCCGAACGCGTGAACGACCGGGGCGCCATGCTGGCCTACGACGGCCACATGGGGCTGGGCCAATACGTGGGCAAGGTGGTGATCGAGGACGCCATCGCGCGCACCCGCGAGCACGGCCAGTGCATCGTGACCCTGCGCAACAGCCATCACCTGGGCCGCATGGGCCACTACGGGGAGCTGGTGGCGGCGCAGGGGCTCATCCTGCTCGCGTTCACCAACGTCACCAACCGCCCGCCCACCGTCGCGCCCTTCGGCGGCGCGCGGGCATGCCTCACCACCAACCCGCTGTGCTTCGCCGGCCCGCTGCCGGGCGGCAGGCCGCCGTTCATCGTGGACATGGCGACCAGCTCCATCGCCGTGAACAAGGCGCGCGTGCTGGCGGCCAGGAACGAGCCGGCGCCCGCCGGCTCGCTCATCGACGCCCGGGGAAACCCGACCACCGATCCGCAAGCGCTGTTCACCGACCCGCCCGGCGCCCTGCTGCCTTTCGGCGGCCACAAGGGCTATGCGCTGGGCCTGGTGGCCGAACTGCTGGCCGGCGTGCTGTCGGGCGGGGGCACGATACAGCCCGAGCATCCGCGCAGCGGCGTGGTCACGAACAACCTCTTTGCCATCGTGCTGGACCCGCAGGTGGACTTCAACGCCGACTGGCGCACGCATGAAGTCGCGGCCTTCGTCGACTATCTGCAGGCCTGCCCGCCCCAGCCGGGCGTGGACCGGGTGCAGTATCCGGGCGAGTACGAGGCGCGCAACCGCGAGCTGAATGCCGACGCCCTGGACTTCGATGCGCCGATCTACGAGGGAATGAAGCGCCTGGCCGCCGAGCTGGGCGTGCCTGACGCCCTGCCGTAGGGGTTAAGCGGGGGCCGGCCTCAGGTCTTTTCCGACCGGTGCCGGCTGATGCTCATCATGATCCCGAAGGCGATGCCCATGGTGAAGAGGGCCGTGCCGCCATAGCTCATGAAGGGCAGCGGCACGCCCACCACCGGCAGGATGCCGGTCACCATGCCGACGTTCACGAACACGTAGATGAACAGCATCATGGTGAGGGACCCGGCCAGCAGGCGTCCGAACTGGGACGTGGCCCGCGAGGCGATGGTCAGCCCGCGCGCCATGAGCAGGCCGTAGAGCACCAGGATGGCGATGCCGCCGTACAGCCCGAACTCCTCCGCGTACACCGCGAAGATGAAGTCGGTGGTGCGCTCGGGGATGAAATCCAGGTGGGTCTGGGTGCCCTTCATGTAGCCCTTGCCGTACACGCCTCCCGACCCCACCGCGATCATCGACTGGATGGTGTGAAAGCCCTTGCCCAGCGGATCCGAGCTCGGGTTGAGCAGGGTGCACACGCGGTGCTTCTGGTAATCGTGCAGCACCACCCAGTTGACGTCCGGCTCGCAGAGCTGGTCTTCGTAGTACACCAGCGTGCCGATGCCGATGATGCCGGCCAGCATGACGGGCACCAGCAGCTTGAACGACAGGCCCGCGAAATAGATCACGAAGAAGCCCGCGCCGAACACCAGCAGGGCGGTTCCCAGGTCGGGCTGCAGGACGATGAGCCCGAAAGGCGCGGCCAGCATGGCCGCGGCGGCCAGGAAGTCGCGGATGCGCACCGCGCCTTCGTGGCGCTGGAAGTACCAGGCCAGCATCATGGGCACAGCGATCTTCATCATTTCGGAGGGCTGGATGCGCGTCACGCCCAGGTTGAGCCAGCGCGTGGCGCCCTTGCTCGTCTCGCCGAAGAATTCCACCCCCAGCAGCAGCACCACGCCCACGATGTAGAACGGCAGGGCGAGCTTCATGAGGGTCTTGGGCGGAATCAGCGCCATCGTCCACATGGCGAAGAACGCAATCACGAAATTGCGCGCCTGCTCCGCGAAGCGCCAGTCGGTGCCGCCCACGGCCGAATGCATGACGGTCAGGCCCAGCCCCGCGAACATCAGCAGGATGGCCAGCAGCGGCCAGTCGAAGGCGGTGAATACGCGCGCCAGGATGAGGCCGATGCGCTTCATGGCTTGCTCCCTTCCTGGCGGGACGGCGCGGCCGAGGCCGCCTTGGCCGGCGGCGCGGGCGCGGCCGGCTGCGGAACCTGTCCCTGCCTGGCCAGCCAGTAATCGAACACCTTGCGCGCCACGGGCGCCGCCACGCTCGCGCCCCAGCCCGCGTTCTCGACGATGAGCGCCACGGCGATGCGCGGATGCTCGATGGGCGCGAAACCCATGAACAGGGCGTGGTCGCGCAGGCGCTCGTCGATGGCGCTGGCGCGGTAATGGCCTCCGCGCAGGCTGAACACCTGCGCCGTGCCGGTCTTGCCCGCCGCCTGGTAGGGCGCGTTGGCGAAGGCGCGCCGGGCCGTGCCCACGCGCACCACGTCGGCCATGGCGTTCTTGATCACGTCCACGTTGGCCTGCTTGAGCGGAATGCGGTAATCGGGCGCGGACTCGGTGGGCTTGACCTCGCCGCTGCGCGGATCGCGCACCGCGTGCACCAGGTGCGGGCGCCGGTACAGGCCGTTGTTGGCCAGCGTGGACGTGCCCTGCGCCAGCTGCAGCAGCGTGAAGGCGTTGTAACCCTGGCCCACCGCCACCGAAATGGTTTCGCCCGCGTACCAGCGCTGGCGGTCCTTGTCTTTATAGGCCTTGCGCTTCCACTCGGTGGAGGGCAGCACGCCGCGCCGCTCGCCTTCCAGGTCGATGCCGGTGATCTGGCCGAAGCCGAACTGCTTGGTGAAATCGTGCAGCGCGTTCACGCCGATTTCGGGCCCCAGCGAGTAGAAATACGTATCGGAAGACACGACGATGGCCTTGTGCATGTCGGTCATGCCGTAGGCGGCGCCGCCGGCGTTGCGGAACTTCTGGCCGCCGAACTCGAAGTAGCCCGGATCGGAAATACGGTCGGTGGCGCGGCGCTTGCCCAGCTCCAGCGCCGCCAGGCCCACGAAAGGCTTGTAGGTGGAGCCGATGGGATACGTGCCGTACAGCGGCCGGTTGATAAGGGGATGGTCCGGCGATTCGTTCAGCATGCGCCAGTTGTCCACGTCGATGCCGTCGACGAAAAGGTTGGGGTCGAAAGACGGCTGCGAGACGAAGGCCAGCACCTCGCCGGTATCGGGGTCGATCGCGACCAGCGCGCCGCGCTGGCCCTCGAACGCCTCCTCGGCCACCTTCTGCAGTCCCAGGTCGATGGACAGCATGATGTCCGACCCCGGAACCGGATCGATGCGCCGCAGCGTGCGCATGGGGCGGCCCCCAGCCGTCACCTCGACTTCTTCGAGGCCGGTGCGCCCGTGCAGCTGCTCTTCCCAGGTCTTTTCGATGCCCTTCTTGCCGATGACGTCGGTGCCGCGGTAGTTGCCCAACTGGCCGGCGCGCTCCAGCTCCTCGATGTCGCTGTCGGCGATGCGGCCGATATAGCCCACCACGTGCGCGGCCGAGGGCCCCTGCGGGTACTCGCGCACCCAGCGCGCGCGCAGCTCCACGCCGGGGAACTGGAAGGCGTGGGCGGCGAACCAGGCCGCTTCGGTGTCATTCAGGTTATTGCGCAACTGCAGGCTGGCGTAGCGGCTGGACTCGGCCGCGCGGCGCTTGAACCGGCGCTGGTCGGCCGGGCTGATGTACACCACCTCGGTCAGGCGCTTGAAGAGTTCGTCGAGATTGCCCGCCTGCGCGGGCACGACCTCCAGCGTATAGGTGCGGTAGTTGCGCGCCAGCACCTCGCCGTTGCGGTCGAGGATTTCGCCGCGCCGCGGCGGAATGGGCACCACGGCGATGCGGTTGCGGTCGGCCCGCTCCGACAGTCCTTCGTAGCGCTCCACCTGCAGGTACCAGAACCGGCCCACCAGCACGCCGAAGCAGGCCAGCGCGAAAATGCCGCCCACCCAGGCGCGAAGCCGGAAACGCTGCTTCTGCTGCTGGCCGGTTTTCTTGAACTCGAACATGCGCGCGGCCGCCCTCAGGCGGAGGAGGATTCGGCGTCGTCGGCGCCCCGCTGGGGCAGGTGCAGCACCCAGCCGGCCAGCGGCCAGATGACCGCGGTGAGCGCCACGCCGACCGTCCATTCCCAACCCGGCCACTTGCCGGCCAGCCAGGCGTGGATGATCTGGGTGACGAAGCGGGCCAGGAAGAACACCGGCAGCATGTGCATGGCCTGGCTCCAGAGGTCGAAGCGCTGCAGGCGCCGGTGCAGCGCCACGGCGCCGTAGGCCGCCAGGGTGTACGAAAGCGCGTGCTCGCCCAGCAGGCCGGCGTCGTGGACATCCATGAGCAGGCCGAAGCAGAACGCCGTGAACAGGCCGACCCGGCGCGGCTCATGCACGCACCAGAAGGCGATGATGAGCACCAGCACGTCGGGCGCGCCCTGCCACAACCGCCACGGCAGCAGCGACACGAGCCATACCAGCAGGATGGTGCCCCACACGAAAACGCCGTGCGCCGGCCCGGACAGGCGCTCGGGCTGCACATTGCTGGGCATGCCCAGGCGCCTGGGCTGCGCCTGCGACGGATTATTCCGATCCATTGCCTTCGGCCTCCTGGCGGTCGGTTTGCGCGCGCTCGACGTCCACCTGCAGCACGAGGAAGTGGCGGTAGCGTTCGGGGTGGACCAGCGGCTCGCACAGGGCCCGCGCGAAACCCGACGCGGTGTCGCGCTCGACGGCTGTCACCTTGGCCACCGGCAGGCCGGCGGGAAACAGGCCGCCCACGCCGCTGGTGACGATGGTGTCGCCTTCCTTGATGTCGGCGTTGGCCGCCAGATAGCGCACTTCCATCTTGCCCGGCGAATTGCCGCCGAAGGCGATGAGCCGCAGGCCGTTGCGCAGTAGCTGCACGGGGATGGACACCTGCTCGTCGGTGACCAGGGCGGCCTCGGCCGTCATGGGCGTGACGCGCACGATCTGGCCCACCACGCCGCCTTCGTCGATGACCGGCATGCCCGGCGCCAGGCCGGCCTTGCTGCCCTTGTTGAACACCAGACGCTGGTTGAAGGCGTTGGTGGGCTCGTACAGCACCTCGACCACCACGGCCGACTGGGCCACGGTGTCGGTCACGCCCAGCAGGCGCCGCAACTGCGAGTTCTCGGCGGCAAGCTGCGCCGCGTGAGTGGCCACCTGCGCCAACTCGATGCGCTGGCGCTGCAGCGCCTCGTTCTCGGTGCGGATGAGGTTGGCGGCGTTGACCCACTCGTTGACCTGCTGGACCAGGTCGCGCGGGGCCATCACGGCGCGCTGGAACGGATAGAGGGCCACGGATATCGCCCGGCGCGCCGGCTCCAGCATGCGCCATTGGGAATCGAGGACGATGAGCGCCAGAGCCAGGACGACCAGGACGGCCAGCCTCACCTCCGCGGGTGGGCCGCGCCTGAATAGGGGGGGAGTCCCTTGTCGTTGCATGAATCTCAGCCCGGGCGCCCGCGCCCGCCGCCCCCGCCGGGGCCGCAGCCCGAAGCAGGCGGGGCTCCGTGCCGGCGGGCGGACTTAGTCGTTGATGAAGATGGCGCCCAGTTTCTCAAGATGCTCGAGCGCCTCGCCGCAGCCGCGCACCACGCAGGTGAGCGGATCGTCAGCCACCACCACCGGCAGGCCGGTTTCTTCCTGGAGCAGGCGGTCGAGGTCGCGCAGCAGCGCGCCGCCGCCGGTCAGGGCGATGCCCTTGTCGGTGATGTCGGCGCCAAGCTCGGGCGGCGTCTGTTCCAGGGCGATCTTCACGGCGGAGACGATCTGGTTCAGGGGATCGGTGAGCGATTCGAGGATCTCGTTGGAGGACACCGTGAAGCTGCGCGGCACGCCTTCGGCAAGGTTGCGGCCCTTGACCTCGATTTCGCGGACCTCCGAGCCCGGGAAGGCCGAGCCGATTTCCTTCTTGATGAGTTCGGCGGTGGGCTCGCCGATCAGCATGCCGTAGTTGCGGCGGATGTAGTTGACGATGGCCTCGTCGAACTTGTCGCCGCCGACGCGCACCGAGCCCTTGTAGACCATGCCGCCCAGCGAGATGACGGCCACCTCGGTGGTGCCGCCGCCGATATCCACCACCATGGAGCCGCTGGCGTCGGAGACGGCCAGGCCGGCGCCGATGGCGGCCGCCATGGGCTCCTCGATGAGGAACACGTGGGACGCGCCCGCGCCCAGCGCCGATTCGCGGATGGCCCGGCGCTCGACCTGGGTGGAGCCGCAGGGAACGCACACGATGATGCGCGGGCTGGGGGCCAGCATGTTGCGGGGGTGCACCATGCGGATGAACTGCTTGAGCATTTGCTCGGTAACGGTGAAGTCGGCGATGACGCCGTCTTTCATGGGCCGGATGGCCTCGATGTTGCCGGGCACGCGGCCGAGCATCTGCTTGGCTTCGTGGCCCACGGCCTGGATGATCTTCTTGCCGTGAGGCCCGCCTTCATGACGGATTGCGACCACGGAGGGCTCGTCGAGCACGATGCCCTTGCCACGGACGTAGATCAGCGTGTTGGCGGTACCGAGGTCGATCGCCATATCGCTGGAGAAATAACTGCGCAGGAATCCGAACATGGGAGCTCAGCTGAATTCTGGGGGGAACGGGAATCTGGGCCGTGGGGCGTGTGGCCCGCTTCGGAACCGGACGCCGGGCGGGCGCGCCAGGTCTTCACGGCGATTAAACCGTGAATCATAACTTATAATTTCCGAGGAAATAGCGCATAAATCCAGGCTATTCAAGCTTTGTAACGGGTTGGGCGCGTGCATACTGCCCCCTCCCGCCCTTCGGCCTTCGCTACTCGATTTGCAATCCCCATGGCGCTCAACGACACAGATGTGGCCCGCATTGCCCGGCTGGCCAGAATCGAACTGACCCCCGACCAGCGCGCAGTCGCGCAGGCCGAACTGAACGGCATCCTCCACCTCATCGAACGGCTCCAGTCCGTGGACACCCAGGGCGTGGAGCCGCTGGCCCACCCGCTCTCGGCGCACGAGGACATCGCCCTGCGCCTGCGCGAAGACGCCGTGACGGAACCCTCCTCGGAAGCGCGGCGCCAGGAGCTCCTGGCCAACGCCCCCGAAGCCCAGGACGGCCTGTTCCTGGTTCCCAAGGTGATCGAATAAGTCATGACCAAACTCGCCCTGCACACCGAATTCGGGGACATCGCCGGCCTGCGCGCCGCGCTGGCCCAACGCAAGGTCAGCGCCGTCGAGCTGGCGCAGAGCAGCCTCGCGGCCGCCGAGGCGGCGCGCGACCTGAATGCCTTCTTACATATTGATGCCGAATTGACGCTGGCCCAGGCCCGCGCCGCCGACGAGGCCCTGGCCGCCGGCAACGCCGGCCCCCTGGCGGGCATTCCCATCGCCCACAAAGACGCCTTCGTCACGCGCGGCTGGCGCACCACCGCGGGCAGCAAGATGCTCGAAGGCTACCTCAGCCCGTTCGACGCCGCCGTGGTCGAGCGCCTGCAGGCCGCCGGCGCAGTTTCCATCGGCAAGCTCAACTGCGACGAGTTCGCCATGGGCTCGGGCAACGAGAACTCCGCCTACGGCCCCGTGAAAAACCCCTGGGATCCGGCCGCCGTGCCGGGCGGCTCCTCGGGCGGCTCGGCCGCCGCCGTGG
>NZ_LHSJ01000079.1:0-14961 GCF_001270295.1 Achromobacter sp. DMS1
AGGTCGCCCTCCAGCGGATCGTGCGGGGTATAGACCAGCCCCACCAGGGCCATCAGCACCACTGCCCCGACCAGCAGCCCGCCCAGCAGCGCATTGGTGTTCTTGAAGATGTTCATGTCCGTCCTATTGCAATTTCACGCGCGGGTCGAAGAGCGGATAAAGCAGGTCCACCAGCAGGTTGACGCCCACATACAGCAGCGCGATGAACAGCAGGCAGCCCTGCACGACCGGATAATCGCGGGCATAGATGCTTTCCACGAGCAGGCGGCCGATGCCGGGCAGCGTGAACACGGTTTCGATTACCGCCGCGCCCGACAACAGGTGCCCCAGCATCAGCCCGATGACGGTCAGCGTGGGCCCGAAGGAGTTCGGCAGCACGTGGCGCAGCATGACGCGCCGCTCGGGCAGCCCCTTGGCGCGCGCGTGCGCCACGTACTCCAGCCGCAGCGTCTCGATGGTGCTGGCGCGCATCATGCGGGTGATGGCCGCGATCTCCGTGAGCACGATGGCGCACACCGGCAGCACGAGATAGCGCAGCGCCGACGGCCCGGCCTGCGCCACCGACTCGAAGCCGTAGACGGGCAGCCAGTTCAGCTTTACGCCGAACAGCCAGATGAGCAGGATGCCCACCCAGAAGCTGGGCATGGAGACGAACAGAATGGAGGTCGAGACGATGGCCGTGTCGGCGCGCCGGTTCTGGCGCCAGGCCGCGATCATGCCTGCCGGCACCGCCACCAGGCAGGCCAGCAGCGTGGCGCTCAGCACTACCTGGGCAGTCACGGCGAAGTGGCTCAGCACCAGATGCATGACCGGTTCGCGCCGGGCAATCGACATGCCCAGGTCGCCGCTGAAGACGTGGCGCACCCAGATGAGAAACTGCTCGGCCACCGGCCGGTCCAGCCCCAGCCCGTGCCGCATCTCGGCCAGCAGCGCCGGGTTGTCGATGTCGCCCAGCATGAGCGCCGCCGGGTCGCCGGGAATGGCGCGGATCAGCGCGAAAACCAGCACGGTCACGACGATGACGGTGGGCACCGCGGCGGCGATGCGCTTGATGATGTAGCCCAGCACGACGCCTCAGTTCTTGGTCACGTTGAAGAATCGCGGCTTGCGCAGCGGCCAGCCCGTATAGCCGTGCAGCTTGCTGGAAACCACGACATAGCCCGGCTTGTTGTAGTACATGAGCAGCGGCGCGTCGCGCAGCATCAGCGCGTGCAGGCGGTCGAACGCCTGCTGGCGCCGGGCCGGGTCGGGCTCGGCCTCGATGCCGTCCAGGATGGCCGCCGCGTCGGGGCTTTCCCATTGCGCCATCGGCGTGCGCGACTTGTCGCCGATCACGTCGCGAAACAGCAGCGCCGGCTCGGTGCGCGCAGAATAGGCGAAGGCCATGAGCTGGAACCTGCCCTCGCGGAAATTCGACACCTGGGCGCCCCATTCGAGCATCTCCAACTCTGACTTGATGCCCGCCTTGTTCAGCAGCTGCTGCGTCACCACGGCGACGCGATAGAGATAAGGGTAGCGCTTGCTGGTCTGCAGCTTGAGCGTCTCGCCATGGTATCCGGCGGCCTGCAGCAGCTTCCTGGCCTCGTCCAGGTTCTTTTCGTAGCCGGCGCGCTCGGCGGCGCCATAGTATGTGCTGGACGTGGGCACCAGCGACGGGTTGTACGGCGCGTTGCCATTGCTCAACGCCCGCGCGATGGCGGGAAAATCCAGCGCCAGCGCGATGGCGCGGCGCATTTCCGGCTTGGCCAGCAGCGGGGCGCGCGTCTGCATCAGCAGGGTCACGGTGTCCAGGCCCTGCTCGGTGACGATGCTCCAGCGCGGATCGCGCGCGGGCAGGTTGTCCTCGTCGGCGTTGTACGCATCGACCTGGCCCGCCATCAGCGCGGCCTTCTGCGCGGCGGCGTCGGGAATCACCACGAAGCGCACCCCGGCCAGTGCCTGCTTGCGCCCCGCCATGCCGCTGGGCGCTTCCTCCCGGGGCTGGTAGGCCGCATAGGGCCTGAGCTCGACGTACTGCTCCTTTTTCCAGTCGGCGAACACATAGGGCCCGGTGCCGACCGGCTGGATCCACTTGCCCTCGCCATCCACGCTGGACGGGCTGAGCACGGCCATGGGACATTGCACGCTGGCCATCTGATCGAGGAACAGCGCATAGGGCTCGGCCAGGCGCATCACCACCGTGGAAGGGTCCGGCGTTTCCACCGCCACCACCTTGGCGCCCTTGCTGCCGTCGTACAGGTTCTTGCACGCGTACTCCGAGGCCGGCCCGGTCAGGCACGTTGCTGATGTCCTGGTCGGACAGCTGGGTGGCGAAGGCGCCCATGATGGGGTTCTTGCGCACGTTGGCGGTGGCGGGGCTGCCCGAGGCGCCGCGCTTGTAGGCCTTGAGCGCGTGGGCGATGTAGTCGGCGTGCTGGCCCGCCAGCGTGGGGTAGGACGGATCGACGGCGGTCTTGGCGTCGGCGCCGTGGCACGAGGCGCAATTGAACTTGTCGAACACCGCTTTGCCGGCGGCCAGGTCCTGGGCCTGCGCGGCGGCGCCGCACGCGGCCAGCACGAGGCCTGCAACGGCAGACAGAATGCGTTTCATGTAGGCCCCCTTGTTATTTGAGATTCGAGTAGTACGCGGCCAGGTCGGCGATGTCCTGGTCGCTCAGGCTGCCGGCAATGGCGTCCATCGTGGGATGGCTGCGCGCGCCTTTCTTGTACTCGTTGAGGGCGGTTTCGATGTATTTGGCGTTCTGCCCGGCGATCTTGGGCACGTGGTAGAGCTCGGGGAACGTCGCCTTGTAGCCCTCGATGCCATGGCAGCCGATGCACATCGACACCTTGTCCCGGGCGTTTTTGATGTTACCGGCCGGCGCTGCATCCGCAGCGTTTGCCTGGCCGGCGATCGCACAGGATGCGATCGCGGTCAGTGCGCCGGCCATGCACTTCAGTGAGGTTCGCAACTTCATTGACTGACTCTTCCTGTTAGGGCTAAGGACAGGGCAAACACGTTGCGGGTCGAACCCGGCTGCAAAACCGCCTGATTGTACGATAATTGACCAGGATTCAAACCCCACGATGGCATTGCGCCGCGTCAACCACGACCAGTACAGCCCACCATGCCCGCAGCCTCGCACGCCTCTTTCGCCCCGTCCGCCCGCTTCGAAGGAACCGACACCTACGTCGCCACCGACGACCTCAAACTCGCCGTCAACGCCGCCCTCACACTGCAGCGCCCGCTGCTCATCAAGGGCGAGCCCGGCACCGGCAAGACCATGCTGGCGGAAGAAGTGGCCCGCGCGCTGGGCCGGCCGCTGCTGCAATGGCACATCAAGTCCACCACCAAGGCGCACCAGGGCCTGTACGAATACGACGCGGTCTCGCGCCTGCGCGACTCGCAGCTCGGCGACGAGAAAGTGCGCGACATCCGCAACTACATCGTGCAAGGCACGCTGTGGCAGGCCTTCGAGTCCGACGAGCCCGTCGTGCTGCTCATCGACGAAATCGACAAGGCCGACATCGAATTCCCCAACGACCTGCTGCGCGAGCTGGACCGCATGGAGTTCCATGTCTACGAAACGCGCCAGACCATTGCCGCGCGCCACCGCCGTGGTGCGGGCGCTGCTGCCTGCCGGTGGTCGTGGCGCTGGTCATTTCCAGACGATATGCGCTGGTGCTCATCTGGAGCTAGGCGGCGCGGGCACGGCAAAGGGGCCCCTCGCGGCCCCTTTTTTCATGGCCCCGGCCCTGCGGAACCGGGGGTTAATACGGATCGCGCCATACGGATTAAAGTATACAATGTTCATTGGCACGATTCTCAGACGCCGCACCGCCGGCCGCGCCGGCAAAGGAAGCATTCCGTGGACGATCTTTCGCAACAGGTATTTCTGAACCACATAGGCGGCGAATGGGTCGCTTGCGCCTCGGGCAAGACCGCGCCCAACGTCAACCCGGCCGACACCGGCGACGTCGTGGGCCATTTCCAGGTGTCCGGCGCCGAGGACGCGCGCCGCGCCGTGCAGGCCGCCCAGGCTGCCTTTGCCGCCTGGCGCGACACCCCGGTCAGCAAGCGCGCCGCCATCCTGTTGCGCGCCGCCCAGTACCTGGAGGACCATGCCGAGGCATTCGGCCGCGAACTCACGCGCGAAGAAGGCAAGGGCCTGAATCTGGCCAGGGACGAGGTGATGCGCTCGGCCCAGACGCTGCGTTTCTATGCCGTGGAGGGCCAGTCTTTTACCGGCGAGACTTTCGTCAACGACGATCCCGACATGGTGGTCTACACCCAGCGCGAGCCGCTGGGCGTGGTGACGGTGATCTCGCCCTGGAATTTCCCGATTTCGATTCCCGCCCGCAAGATCGCGCCGGCCCTCATCACCGGCAACACGGTGGTGTTCAAGCCCTCGTCCGATGCGCCGCTTTCCGGCCTGCGCCTGGCCGAGGCGTTGCTGCAGGCGGGGCTGCCGGCCGGCGTGCTGAATTTCATTACCGGGCCGGCCTCGGCCGTGGGCCAGGCGCTGACAGCCGCGCCGGAAGTGCGCGCCATTTCCTTTACCGGCTCCACGGCCGCGGGCGAGCAGATCCACCGCGCCGCCGGGCTGACGACCCGTACCCAGATGGAGCTGGGCGGCAAGAACCCGCTCATCGTGCTGGCCGACGCCGACCTGGAGCGCGCCGTGGACCTGGCGATCAAAGGCGGATTCTCGCTCAGCGGCCAGGCCTGCACCGGCACCAGCCGGGTGCTGGTGGACAAGCGCGTGCTGCCGGCCTACACCGAGAAGCTGCTGGCGCGCATGAAGTCGCTCACCATCGGCAACGGGCTGGAAGGCAGCTTCGACCTGGGCCCGCTGGCCACGCGCCAGCAGTTGGACAATGTGCTGAGCTACGTGGCCATCGGCAAGCAGGAGGCCACCCACCTGCATGGTGGCGACCGGCTCGTGGAAGGGGCCTACGGCAAGGGCTACTACGTAACGCCGGCGCTTTTCACGGACGTGACGCAGCAGATGCGTATCGCGCGCGAGGAAATCTTCGGCCCCGTGCTGGCCCTGATCGAGGTGGACGGCTACGAAGACGCCATCGCCAAAGCCAACGACACGGAATACGGCCTGTCGGCCGCCATCGCCACGACCGACGCGCGCCATGCCCACCGCTTCGCGCGCGACATCCAGGCGGGCACGGTGAAGATCAACCGCACCACCACGGGCAATCTCATCAATGCCCCATTCGGCGGCCTCAAGCATTCCAGCACGTCCACTTTCCGCGAGTCGGGCCGCGTGGGGCTGGAGTTCTACACGCAGATCAAGACCGTCTACCGCGCGGGCTAGGGCGTGCCGACACGTCCCGGGCCCGTGTCTTCCCTGACATTCCCAAGAGGCTATCCATGAAACAGGTTTACCGGCTGGAACTCGAAGAGGCGCGCGTGATGGTGCGCGCCGCCATCGCCAAATCGCAGGAGATCGGGGTGCTGGAGTCCATCTGCATCGTCGATGACGGTGGCTATCCCATTGCGCTGGAGCGCATGGACGGCGCGCGCATCACCGGACCGCAGATCGCCTGGAACAAGGCATTCACCGCGGCCGGCCACAAGCGTTCCACGCATCTGTTCAACACCCCGCCCAACGGGCCGGCCCTGCCGGGCAACGAGGCCTTCGGCATCCAGTGGAGCTTCGAGGGCCGGTTCGCGGTGTTCGTCGGCGGGTTTCCCATCGTGGTCGATGACGAGGTCATCGGCGGCGTGGGCCTGAGCGGCGGCAACGGCGAGCAGGACACCAAGGCCGGCCTGGCGGCGCTCGCCGCGCTGGCCGAGCTGCTGGAGCCGCGCGGCATGAAAGTGACCGTGCAGGCCGACATCAAGAAATGAACCGGCCGGCGGGCCGGGCCTCTGCAAGGCTCCGCCCGCCGCGCGCAGCAGGCAGGAATCAATATGGCATACCGTGTGCAGATACTGGGCAGCGACCAGTCCTTTTCCGTGGAGCCGGGGGAATCCGTGCTGCAGGCCGCCGGGCGGGCGGACGTGCGGCTGCCGCACGAATGTACTTTCGGCGGTTGCGGCACCTGCCGCATCAAGCTGGAATCCGGCGCGGTGGATTACGAAGAGTTCCCCATGGCGCTCACCGAGGAAGAAGCGCAGCAGGGCTACGCGCTGGCCTGCCAGGCCCGGCCGCTGTCCGACCTGTGCATCAGCGCGGCGAGCGGCAGGCGGGATTTCCCCGAGCCGCGACGGCTGCCGGCGACGGTGCGCGCCATCGAGCCGCTGTGCGACGATGTGATTCACCTGACCCTGGACGTGCCCGAAGACCTGGAATACGTGCCGGGGCAGTACATGAACGTGGTGCTGCCCGGTGGACAGACCCGCAGCTTCTCCATGGCTTCCGCGTCCGGCGTCGGGCGGCTGGATTTCCACGTGCGCCGCATTCCGGGCGGCTTCTATACCGACCGCTGGCTGGGCCAGGCCCGGCCCGGCGCGGCGGTGGAGATCGAGGCGCCGCTGGGCGTGTTCAGCTACCACGAGGAAGACTGGCGGCCGATGATAATGATGGCCACCGGCACGGGCATCGCGCCCATCAAGGCCATCCTCGAATCGCTGCTCGACAGTGAAGACTGCCCGCCCATCACGCTGTACTGGGGCATGCGCACCGAGGCCGACCTGTACCTGCGCAAGCAGATCGAGAGCTGGGCGCCGCGCCTGTACGAGTTCAATTTCGTGCCGGTGCTGTCCCGGCCGGCGGACGGCTGGCGCGGGCGGCGCGGCCACGTGCAGCATGCCGTGCTGGAAGACCACGAAGACCTCTCCGACCACGCGTTCTACCTGTGCGGCGCGCCCGGCATGATCCAGGAGGCCAGGCACCTGTTCGCGCAGCGCGGCGCGAGCCTGGACCACATGTACGCCGACAGCTTCACCTTCCAGCATCCCCTCGCGGCGGCCGCCTGAGCATTGCGGCGGCGGGAAAGCGGCCCGGCCGGCTCAGGCGCGCGCGTTCCCGTCGCGCAGCACCAGCACGGGCAGGCGGGTGTGCGCCAGCACGCGCTGCGTTTCGCTGCCCAGCAGGAAACCCGCCATGCCGTGGCGGCCGTGCGACCCCATGACGATGAGGTCGCAGCCTTCTTTCTGGGCGGTTTCCACGATGGCGGCGTGCGGATGGTCGTTGACCGCGATGACGGGCGTGCAGGGCACCAGCGCGTGGCGCGCTTCCAATTCGAGGCCGTCCAGGTAGCTTTGCGCATTCTGTCGGGCGTGGCCGGCGAGCTGTCTTTCCGACACCGCCAGCATCTCTCCCTGGTAGATCGCGAGAGGATCTTCGGGAATGACCCGCAGCACCGTGATGCGGGCCCCTATTTCCTTGGCGAAAACGAGGCCGCGATGGAACGCCGATTCCGACAGCAGCGAGCCGTCGACGGCAATGAGCAGATGCCTGTACATGATGCTTCTCCTTCGCAAAAAGGAAAGCCGGGCCAAGCCAGTATATGACCGGCGCGCCGGGCGCTCCACCCCTGCTGGGGCACGGCGCGCGGCGCGGCTTCTGTTGCGGTCCCGCAACAGCTCGTGAAGTTTGTTTCCGGCGCCCGCGCTGTTGCCTTTTTGACAGGCGGCTATGCCAAAATGGCGGGCACTCGGATCATCGCCGATCCCTTTTGCCGGACCTTGAAATTGAATCCCTTGCGTTTTGCCCGCTACGCCCTGCTGGGCGTGGGGATGGCGCTGAGCGCCGCGGCGGCGTCTGCCCCCATTTTCGTACTCAACTCCCTGGACGCCAGCGTCAGCATCATCGACCCGGCGACGTACAAGGAACTGCGGCGCGTGCCCACGGGCAAGGAACCGCACCACCTGTACCTCACTCCCGACGAGAAGTCGCTCATGGTGGCCAACGCCACGGGCGATTCCATCACGCTCATGGACCCCAAGACCGGCGAGGTGCAGCGCACCCTGACCGGCATCGTCGATCCGTACCAGCTCCAGTTCTCGCCCGACATGAAGTGGTTCGTGACGGCCGCCAACCGGCTGGACCACATCGACATCTATGAATGGCTGCCGCGCGAGAAAGGCTTCGACCTCAAGCTGGTCAAGCGCATTCCGGCGGGCAAGACGCCCAGCCACATCATGATCGACGCCAAGAGCACCACGGCCTACGTCACGCTGCAGGACAGCGACCAGCTCATCGCCATCGACCTGCACACGCAGACGCCGAAGTGGACGGTGCAGGTGGGCAAGACGCCGGCCGACGTCTTCCTCACGCCCGACCAGAAAACGCTGCTCGTGGCGCTGACCGGCGACTCCTACGTCGAGGCCTACGACGTCGGCAATGGGCCGGCCAGGCTCAAGGCGCGCATCAAGACGGCGCCCGGCGCGCACGCTTTCCGCGCGCAGGGCGACCACCGCCACCTGTTCGTGAGCAACCGCACCGCCAATTCCATCAGCCGCATCGACATGCAGACCCTGGCCGTCACCGACACGTTCGCGGTGCCGGGCGGGCCGGACTGCATGGACATCCTGGCCGACGGCAAGACTCTGCTGGTCACCTCGCGCTGGGCGCGCAAGCTGACCGTGGTGGACCTGGCCCAGAAGAAAGTGGTGAACCAGGTGAATGTGGGCAAATCGCCCCACGGCGTCTGGACGCTGAACCATGTGGCGACCCGCTAGGCGCGCCGGCGCCATCCTCTGCCTGGCCCTGGCGCTGCCGTCCGTCGCGGCGGCCGCGCCGGCGGTCTGCGACAAGCCGGTGTACCTCACCTTCGATACCGGCCACATGGGCGTGGCGCCGCTGGTGGCCGACGTGCTGGCCCGCCATCACGTCAAGGTCACGTTCTTCCTGGCCAACGAGCGCACGCTCACCAACGGCAGCAGCCTGGACGACCAGTGGGCGCCCTGGTGGAAGGCGCGCGCCGCCGAAGGCCACGTCTTCGGCTCGCACACCTACGACCATGTCTATTGGCAGGGCGACCTGCCCGGCGGCCGCTTCCGCGTCAAGCCCAGCGCCGGGCCCGATGCCGGCAAGCGCGACACCTACACCGCGGCGCAGTATTGCGGCGAGATCAGGCGTTCGGCCGAGCGCTTCCGGCAGATGACGGGCCGCGCCATGCTGCCGCTCTACCGCGCGCCGGGCGGCAAGACCTCGCCGGCGCTGCTGGCGGCCGCGCGCGAGTGCGGCTACGAGCACGTCGGCTGGTCCAGCGCCGGCTTCCTGGGCGACGAGCTGCCCAGCGACAAGTTCCCCAATTCGCGCCTGCTGGAGCAGGCGCTGCGCAATATCCGGCCGGGTGATATCCTGCTGGCGCACCTGGGCATCTGGTCGCGCCAGGATCCCTGGGCGCCCGCCGTGCTCGAACCCCTCATCGTCGGCCTGCAGGGCAAGGGGTTCTGTTTCGCCACCCTGGACACGCATCCGGCCTACCGCGACTGGATCGCCAAGCACCGCTGATATGGATACGCTGAGTCAACTCTTCGGCCAGTGCCAGCAATGGCTGTTTGAAACCCTGGTGCAGCCCGCGCTGTTCCACCTGGGGCTGAGCAACTACATCGAAGACGCTTACGACGCCACCATGTGGCTGCTGGTGGGCGCGGCGCAGATCGCCGTCATCGTGCTGGTGTTCGGCCCGCTGCAGCGGCTGCGCCCGGTCGAGCCCGTCACCGACCGTCGCCAGATCGGCATCGACATCCTCTACACCCTCATCCACCGCCTGGGCGCGTTCCGCCTCGCCCTGTTCTTCCTGGTGGATCCGCTCTGGGACAGCGTGTTCGGCCAGCTCCATGTGTGGGGGTTCGCGCCGCAGCCGCTGGACCATATCTGGCCCGGCGTGACCGACAACGCCTGGGTCAGCCTGGCCATGTACCTGCTCGTGTTCGACGCGGTGGACTACTTCTACCACCGCGCCCAGCACCGTTACGGCTGGCTCTGGGCCCTGCACGCCGTGCACCACAGCCAGCGCCAGATGACCATGTGGAGCGATGACCGCAACCACCTGCTCGACGACCTGCTGCGCGACGCCGTGGTGGTGCTGGTGTCGCAGCTCGTGGGCGTGCCGCCCGCGCAGTTCGTGGCGGTGGTGGCCATCACCCAGCTGGCGCAGAGCCTGTCGCACGCCAACCTGCGACTGCATTTCGGCGCGGTGGGCGAGCGCCTGCTGGTCAGCCCGCGCTTTCATCGCCACCACCATTCCATCGCCTACGACGCCTCCCGCCCCGGCCCGGCCGGCGGCTACAACTTCGCGGCGCTGTTTCCCGTGTGGGACGTGCTGTTCCGCACCGCGCGCTTCGGCGTGGGCTACGGGCCTACCGGCATCCACGACCAGCTGCCGGAGCGCGGCGGGCGCGACTACGGCCAGGGCTTCTGGTCGCAGCAATGGCTGGGCCACCACCGACTTGAACTCCAGCGTGGTGTAGCCGCGCTTCATGGCGGCCAGCACGCGGTCGCTGCCGGCCTGCACGGGCAGGTGCAGGAAGGACACCAGCTTGGGCAGCGTGGCGTAGGCGTCCACCATGCGCTGCGTCATTTCCTTGGGGTGCGAGGTGGTGTAGCGGATGCGCTCGATGCCGGGGATTTCGTGCACGTATTCCAGCAGGCGGGCGAAGTCGGCGATTTCGGCGGTGTCGCCCATGCGGCCACGGTAGGCGTTCACGTTCTGTCCGAGCAGCGTGACCTCCTTGACGCCCTGGTCGGCGAGGTCGGCCACTTCCATGAGCACGTCGTCGAACGGACGCGAGACTTCCTCGCCGCGCGTGTAGGGCACCACGCAGAAGCTGCAGTACTTGCTGCAGCCTTCCATGATGGACACGAAGGCGGCCGGGCCCTCGACCCGCGGCGGCGGCAGCGCATCGAACTTCTCGATCTCGGGAAAGCTGATGTCCACCTGCGAGCGGCCCTCGGCGCGCCGGCGCCGGATCAGCTCCGGCAGGCGGTGCAGGGTCTGCGGCCCGAACACCACGTCCACGTAGGGCGCGCGCCTGACGATGGCCTCGCCTTCCTGGCTGGCCACGCAGCCGCCCACGCCGATCACCAGGTCGGGGTTGAGTTTCTTGAGATGCTGCACGCGGCCCAGATCGGAAAAGACCTTCTCCTGGGCCTTCTCGCGCACCGAACAGGTGTTGAACAGGATGACGTCCGCCTCTTCGGGGTTGTCGGTCATTTCGAGGCCCTGGTCGCCGCGCAGCACGTCGGCCATCTTGTCCGAGTCGTACTCGTTCATCTGGCAGCCGAAGGTGCGGATGTACAGCTTGCGGGGGGAGCGGGGGTCGGAGCCGGGGGCGGCGGGAGGCTGCGCGGCGCTGGCCGCCGCCCTCAGCGCTTGAGGGTGGTTTCTTGCATGACGGTCGCCGTGACGGGTGTAGATCCCGGGGGCTGGGAGATGGAAACATCGGATTTTACCTCTTGCTGCAAGATTGCTCACCGTTGCGCCCCCGCTGCCGTTACCATAGCGGTCCGGCCGCAGGCCCGATCCTGATAATCGTTCTCGTTCCGAATTCATGACATCCAACCCCATCACGCCCGTGACTGCGGCGGCAACCCGCGTCGCCGCGCCGGCGCCTGCCGAGGTCTGCAGTCCTTTTTCGGTTCGCATCTGGCTGGTGCTGGCCATCGTGCTGTCTCTGGCCGCCGGCGCCAGCGCGCGCTGGCTCGACCTGCCGCTGGCCATCGCCATCCAGCGGTCCGTCTCCGAAAGCGTGGACAATTCCTTCGAATGGGTGGGCGAGCTGGGCGAGAGCGGCCACTACGTCGTGATGGCGCTGCTGTTCTACGGGGTGGGCATGCTGGGCATGGCCCGGGGCTGGCGCAATCCGCTGCGCACCAGTTACGAAAGCATGGTGCGCGGCAGCGTGCTCATGCTGTCCGTCATGGCCGCGGGCGGCCTGGTGGTGCTGGCGCTCAAGCGCGCGGTGGCCCGGGCGCGGCCCGAGCTCTATTTCGAGCAGGGCATCTACGGCATGGGCGAGTCCTTCTCGCGCGCGCAGCAGTTCAATTCCTTTCCGTCCAGCCACACCTACGCGGCCTTCGCGGTGGCCGTCACGCTGGGCATCCTGGCGCCGCGCTGGCGCTGGGCCTTCCTGAGCCTGGCCGCCCTGGTGGGCGTCAGCCGGCTCATCAACCTCGACCACTATCTCTCGGACGTCATGGTCGCCGCGGGCATCGCCGTGGCGATGGGCTGGGCGCTGGCGCCGCGCGTGCTCAACAGCCAGTACCAATGGCCGCTGCGCGCGCCGTGGCGCTGGTGGCGCGGCTAGGGCCGGCGCGCCCCAAGGGCGATTGACGCCGGGGCCCCGTTCCCGCCTTTCTCCTCCGCTTTCTTCCGCAGGCCGCGCCTGGCCCCGTAGACAAGAACGGGCCGGCGCGGCGCGCGCGCATCCGGCCTACAGGTTTTCCCGGGTATTCGCTCGCATGCATGATGTATATGCTTGTATATACATTCGGCGCAAGCACAAGGCATAGCGCTATGCGCATGGCTGGCGCGCCGCATGCCGTGCCGCCGGCGCCGCCGCGCGGCGTCAACCATCAGGGTAGGAAAACCAGACATGCATGTTGCCGAGAATGCCGGCGCAGTTGCCGCGCCGCCCGCCGCCGACGCCGAGGGCCAGGCCCGCGCCGCACCACGGGGAAACCGCCGCATCATCCTGGGCGCCTGCCTGGGCAACGGCCTGGAAATCTTCGATTTCACGGTCTACAGTTTTTTCGCCGCCATCATCGGCAAGCTCTATTTTCCCAGCGACACGGCCTACGGTTCGCTGCTCATGGCGGTGGCCGTGTTCGGCGTGGGTTTCGTCATGCGGCCGCTGGGCAGCATCGTGTTGGGCGCGTATGCCGATCGCAAGGGCCGCAAGGCGGCCATGCTGGCGACCATCGCGCTGATGGGGCTGGGCACCGCGCTCATCGCCTTCGCTCCCACGCACGCGCAGATCGGCGTGATGGCGCCCGTGCTCATCGTGGCCGGGCGCCTGCTGCAGGGCTTCGCCGCGGGCGGCGAGGTCGGTTCGGCGACCACGCTGCTGCTCGAATCCGCCGGCGCCAACCAGCGCGGCTTCTTCGTGAGCTGGCAGTCCATCAGCCAGGGCGTGGCGGCGCTGCTGGGCGCCTCGCTCGGCCTGCTGCTGACGTCCGTGCTTTCCGAGGAGGCGCTGCATGCCTGGGGCTGGCGCGTGCCCTTCGTGCTGGGGCTGCTCATCATTCCGGTGGGCGTGTACATCCGCCGCAACATCGAGGAAACCTACGCCTGCCAGCGCGAGGGCGGGGGCGCGGCGGCGGAGCATCCGGCCTGGACGCTGGCCGCGCGCCATCCGCGCGACCTGACGCTGGGCGTGCTCATCATCATGTCGGGCACCGCCATGGTCTACATCGTGCTGTTCTACATGCCCACCTACATGATGCAGACCAACCACATCGACGCGCCCACGTCGTACCTTTTCAGCTGCGTGGCGGCCGTGGTGCAGGTGGTGTCGGTCTATCTCTGCGGCCTGTACGTGGACCGCGTGCGCAACTACAAGCAGCCCCTGGTGTGGTCCATCGTGGTTGGCATGGCGATGGCCTATCCCACCTTCCTGTTCCTGTCGATGCCGGGCATGCTGTGGCTGGCCGTGGCGTGCCGCATCGTTCTCATCGCCGCGCTGGGCGTCAATATGCTGGCCAGCACCATGCTCATCGTGTCGGCCCTGCCGCGCGAGATCCGCGCCACCGGCACCTCCATGATCTACGCCTTCGGGGTCACGCTGTTCGGCGGGTCGGCGCAGTTCATGGTGACCTGGCTGCTGAAGATCTCGGGCAACGCGATGGCGCCGGGGTGGTATCTCATCGGCATGCTGGCCGCCAGCCTTGCCGCAACCTGCGTGTTCCGGGAGCGCCACCATGACTGACATCCCCTCCGCCGCCTTCGCCTCCGGCATCGCCGCGGCCTACGAGCCCGGCCTGCTCCAGGCATTCGACGACATGAAGCGCCTGCGGCGCGACATCCACCGGCATCCCGAGCTCGGCTACGAAGAAACCCGCACCAGCGCGCTGGTGGCCGAGCGGCTGCGCGGCTGGGGATACGAGGTCAGGCAGGGCCTGGGACGCACGGGCGTGGTGGGCACGCTGCGGGCGGGCAGGGGCGGGCGCGCCATCGGGCTGCGCGCCGACATGGACGCCCTGCCCATCGACGAGGCCAGCAGGTGCGCGCACGCCAGCAGCCGGCCGGGCGTGATGCACGCCTGCGGGCACGACGGTCATACCGCGACCCTGCTGGCCGCCGCGCGCGAGCTGGCCCGTACCCGCGACTTCTCCGGCACGCTGCACCTGATTTTCCAGCCGGCCGAGGAGGGCGGCGCGGGCGCGCTCGCCATGCTGGAGGACGGCTTGCTGGATGTGGCGCCGTGCGAGGCGGTCTACGCGCTGCACAACTATCCCACCCCTACGCTGCGCTTCGGCCAGATGAGCATCGGCATCGGGCCGGTCATGGCCTCGGTGGACAGCCTGCGCATCGTGGTGACGGGCCGAGGCGGGCATGCCGCGTCGCCGCAGTTCGTGGCCGACCCCATCGTGGCGGCCGGCGGCATCATCGCCGCGCTGCAGACCATTGTCTCGCGCAATACCAACCCTTTCGACAGCGCCGCGGTCAGCCTGACCAGCATCCATGCCGGAACCAACTACAACGTCATTCCGGGCGAGCTGGAAATGAAGCTGTCGGTGCGCGCGCTGGACGAGGCGCAGCGCCGCATGATCCTGGACCGGGTAGGCGACATCGTGCAAGGGCAGGCGGCCAGCTTCGGCGTGCGGGCTCGGGTGGAGACGGCAGGGCACAGCTATCCGGTGCTGGTCAACGCCGAGGCGCCCGCGCTCGCCGCGCGCGATACGGCGGCGCGGCTGTTCGGCCCCGACATGGTGGTGGCCGGGCATCCGCCCATTCTCGCCGCCGACGATTTCGCCTTCATCGCCCAGCGCGTGCCCTCGTGCTACATCAACATGGGCGCGGGCGCCGGGCCGAACCTGCACAACGCCGGCTACGACTTCAACGACGAGC
>NZ_LHSJ01000008.1:0-34578 GCF_001270295.1 Achromobacter sp. DMS1
GCCGCCGGCTCGCGGCACACCGCCGCCTGGCCGCGATACAGCGCCTGCGCGCAGACCTCGCCGACGTGGTTGACGCGCATCAGCCCGGCGGCGTGGCGTTTTTCCTCCGGGCTGAGCGCATCGGGGCGCCTCCTGCGCCGTGGCCGGATTCGGCCGGCCCGCCGTGGCGCTGCCCGAAAGCACCCGCAGGGCGCGGTCCGCTTCGGCCAGCAGCGCGTCCAGGGGACCGGACCGGCGCAGGAAGGCGGCGGGGCCTGCGGAAGCGGGGCTGCCCGGGGCCGGGACATGGGCGGAAGAACTGGCGGACATGGGTACTCCTGAGGCGGGCGCGCGCCGCCGCGCAACGGGATAATCTGGTGCCGGGAATTGTACGCAACAGGTATCATCAGCCATTGACCGCGCTCAAGCACAAGGACTCACCGACATGGAATGCACGATAGACTGGGGCGGCCCCTCGGGCATGCTCTTTACCGCCAGCACCGGCAGCGGCCACGTGGCCGTGATGGACGGCGCCGTGGACGGCGGCGGCCACAACCTGGCGCCCCGCCCCATGGAGATGCTGCTGGCCGGCACCGGCGGCTGCACGGCCTATGACGTGGTGCTCATCCTCAAGCGCGGGCGGCATGCCGTCACCGGCTGCAGCGTGAAGCTGCAGGCCGAGCGCGCCGAAACCGATCCCAAGGTGTTCACCCGCATCCATTTCGCGTTCACCGTCACCGGCCGCAACCTGCCCCGGGCGGCGGTGGAGCGCGCGGTGCAGCTTTCGCACGAGAAGTACTGCTCGGCCTCGGCCATGCTCGAGAAAACCGCCGAGCTGAGCTTCTCGGTCGACATCGTGGACACCCAGGCCGAGGCGGCGACGGCGGCATAGGCGGGCGGCGTGGTGTAATGCCACCCTCCTTACCCGAGCGCGGCGCGGCGCCCGCGCGCCGCCCCCGTTGCGCTGCCCCGGACGCGCCTCCCTAGACTGCCATGAAACAATATCTGGATCTCGTTCAAGCCATTCTCGACACCGGCTCCTGGCAAGAGAACCGCACCGGCATCCGCACGCTGAGCCTGCCCGGCGCCTGCCTGCGTTTCGATCTGCAGCAAGGTTTTCCCGCCGTCACCACCAAGAAGCTGGCCTTCAAGTCCGCCATCGGCGAGCTGGTGGGCTTTCTGCGCGCCACGCGCAGCGCCGCCGGCTTCCGCGAACTGGGCTGCAAGGTCTGGGACCAGAACGCCAACGAGAACGCGCAATGGCTGGCCAACCCGTACCGCGAAGGGCCCGACGACCTCGGCCCCGTCTACGGCGTGCAATGGCGCCAGTGGCCCGCCTACAAGATGCTGGACGCCGGCGCCGCCGCGCAGATCGCCGACGCCCTCTCCCGCGGCTACGCCAAGGTCGCCGAGCTGGACGACGACGGCGCGCCCAAGGTGCTGCTCTACAAGGCGGTGGACCAGCTGCGCCAGTGCCTGGACACCATCCACGAACGCCCGGGCGACCGCCGCATCCTGTTCCACGGCTGGAACTGGGCGCAGATCGAGGAAATGGCGCTGCCGCCGTGCCACCTGCTCTACCAGTTCCTGCCCAACGCGGCCACGCGCGAAATCTCGCTGTGCCTGTACATCCGCTCCAACGACGTGGGCCTGGGCACGCCCTTCAATCTCACCGAAGGCGCGGCGCTGCTGCACCTGGTGGGGCGCCTGACGGGCTACACGCCGCGCTGGTTCACGTACTTCATCGGCGATGCGCACATCTACGAAAACCACCTGCCCATGCTGCGCGAGCAATTGCAGCGCGAGCCCTACCCCGCGCCCACGCTCGTGCTGTCCGACCGCATTCCGGATTTCGCGGTCACCGGCCGCTACGAACCGCAATGGCTGGAACGGGTGGAGCCTTCCGACTTCTCCCTGGCGGGCTACCGGCACCATGCCCCGCTGACGGCCGCCATGGCGGTATGAGAGCCCGCCCGCCGCGCCCCGCATCGCGCGCGGCAGGGCACACACCGCTGCCACAAGACGCATGTGAACCGCCTGTGAACATTGGTGAGCTTTTGGGAGCCGCTTTTTTGTATAACCCATGCCTTGTTGGCTGCGGATGCGCGCAACGTCCGCGGCGTCGGAACGGCCCGACATGCGCCGTCCCCTGCCCGCGGCGGACCGGACGGCCAGCGCCGCCGTCCGCCTGTCCCCGCAGCCGATCACTTCCCCTCGCCACCAGCACGACCCGACTCCCCTCCCGCCCGCGCCGGGAGCGCGGCATGCGCGGAACCGATTTGCAACTATTGACGACAGACTGATATGAATTGAGGCGGGCGCGTCGATCGACACGCTCAGGACAGGATCCCAAAATGCTCGCTGGAACATACAACCCTTCCCTTGTCCTCGTCTCCCTCGGAGTGGCAGTCCTGGCCTCTTACACCGCGCTGGGCATGGCCAACCGGGTGCGCGCGGCGGGCAACCTGCCCGTGGCGCGCTGCTGGCTGATCGGCGGCGCCTTCGCCATGGGGCTGGGCATCTGGTCGATGCATTTCGTGGGCATGCTGGCATTCAGCCTGCCCATTCCGCTGGGCTACGACCCCGCCCTCACCGTGCTGTCCATGCTGATCGCGGTGGCCTGCTCCGCCTACGCCCTGCGCACTGTCACGCGCGAGCACCTGTCGCGCGTGCGCCTGGTCGGCGGGGCGCTGCTCATGGGCGCCGGCATCGCCGCCATGCACTATGTAGGCATGACGGCGATGCGCATGCAGCCGGGCATCGAATACGACCCGCTCTGGTTCGCGCTGTCCGTCGTCATCGCGGTGGCGGCCTCGGGCGCGGCGCTTTGGATCACGTACAGCCTGCGGCACGACCGCCCCCGCATGGCGCTGTCGCGCGCGCTGGCCGCCGGCGTGATGGGGCTGGCCATCGTGGGCATGCACTACACCGGCATGGAGGCCGCCGGCTTTCCGCCCGGCAGCGTGTGCCTGGCGGCCGGCAGCGGCATGTCGGCCGGCTGGCTGGCCATCGCGGTCACGGCCATCACGCTGGGCGTGCTGGCCATCGCGCTGGTGGTGGCCGTGCTGGACAACCGCCTGGAAGCCCGCACCTCGGCGCTGGCCTCCTCGCTGGCCGAGGCCAACGAAGAGCTGGTGCAGCTGGCCCTGCACGATACGCTCACCAAGCTGCCCAACCGCATCCTGCTCGAAGACCGGCTGGAGCAGGCCATCGAAAGCGCCAGCCGCCGCAGGGGCCATTTCGCGGTGCTGTTCTTCGACCTGGACGGCTTCAAGGCCGTCAACGACGCCTACGGCCACCACACGGGCGACGCCCTGCTCATCGAACTGTCGCAGCGCATCCGCCAGGCGCTGCGCACGCAGGACACCGTGGCGCGGCTGGGCGGCGACGAGTTCATCGTGCTGAGCGAGGTGGCCGAGCCCACCGACGCCGCCAACGTGGCCGACCGCCTGATCGACACCATCGCCAGGCCCGTCAACGTCTATGGGCACGAAGTCATGGTGACGTCCAGCGTGGGCATCGCCATCTATCCCAACGACGGCGAGGACACGCACGCCCTGCTCACCAATGCCGACGCGGCCATGTACCACGCCAAGCGCCTGGGCGGCACCGGCTACAGCTTCTTCGAGCCCTCCATGAACGCCGACGCGCACGAACAGATCGAGCTGCTGCACGATCTGCGCCTGGCGCTGGAACGCAAACAGTTCGTGCTGCACTACCAGCCGAAATTCCAGGCGCCGGCCGGCCCCATCATCGGCGCCGAGGCGCTGCTGCGCTGGAACCACCCCGCGCGCGGACTGGTCGCTCCCGACGTATTCATTCCCATCGCGGAGAAAACCGGGCTGATCCTGGCGATCGGCGACTGGGTCATCAACGAAGCCTGCCGCCAGATGCGCGAGTGGATCGACGCGGGGCAGCCGAACTGGACCGTCGCGGTCAATCTGTCGTCGCTGCAGTTCGCCCATTCGGGCCTCGTCGACACCGTCAGCGCGGCGCTGGCGCGCCACCGCGTGCCCCCTGCCTGCCTCACGCTGGAAGTCACCGAATCCACCGCCATGCGCGACGCCGAGGCCAGCATGGCCGTGCTCAAGCGGCTGTCCGGCCTGGGCGTGACCATATCCATCGACGACTTCGGCACCGGCTATTCCAGCCTGCTGTACCTGAAGCGCCTGCCGGCCACGGAACTCAAGATCGACCGGGGCTTCGTCAACCAGCTCGACAACGACAACGAAGACGCCGCCATCGTCTCGGCCATCGTGGCGCTGGCCCAGCAGCTCAACCTGCGCATCGTGGCCGAGGGCGTGGAAACCGCGGCGCAGCAGAAGTTCCTGACCGGGCTGGGCTGCAACTCGCTGCAGGGCTTCCTGCTGGGCAAGCCCATGCCCGCCAGCGAGTTCATGGAGCAGGTAGGCGGCTAGGATTTGCTACGCTTACGGAAGCGGAGGCCCGCCTCCCCTTCCACGACATTCCATTCCCGCGTTTCATTGCCCGCATGCCCGCCAGCCTGACCCTCATCGTCGCCTATTCCGACAACCGCGTCATCGGACGCGACAACGCGCTGCCCTGGAAGCTGCCGGGCGACCTGGCGCATTTCAAGCGCAGCACGCTGGGCCATCCCATCATCATGGGCCGCAAGACCTGGGACTCGCTGGGCCGCCCGCTGCCGGGCCGCCGCAACATCGTCATCAGCCGCAACGCCGGCCTGCGGGCCGAGGGCGCCACGGTGGTGGAATCGCTGGACGCCGCGCTGGCCGCGTGCGCCCAGGATGCCGAAGCCTATGTCATCGGCGGCGCCCAGATCTACGCCCAGGCCCTGCCCCGCGCCCGGCGCGTGCTCGCGACCGAAGTGCATGCCGAGGTCGAGGGCGACGCGTTCTTTCCGCTCCTGCCGTCATTCCAGTGGAAGGAAACCGCGCGCGCCCCCCAGCCGCCCGAGAACGGCTACGCCTACGATTTCGTCACCTACGAACGCGCCTGAACGGCGCGGCGCCGGGCCTCAGGCCGCGCCCGCGTTGCGCATGAACCGCCATAGTTCCGGCGCCTCCGAGTACGCCACGTTGAACCGCACCCAGGGCGTGTCGGCCTCCGATGCCTCGAAGTAAGACCCCGGCGCCAGCCAGATGCCGTCCTTGAGCGCCAGCTCGGCCAGGCCGTTGGCGCCGCGTTCGCGCCAGGTTCCGCCCACCTTGGCCCACAGGAAGAGCCCCGCCCCGGGGCGCGCGCAGATCTCGAAGCCGAGCTCGTCCATGTGCCGCGCCACCGCGGCATGGGCCTGCCCGAGCCGCTCGCGCGTGCGCTCGATGTGGGCCCGGTAGCGGCCCTCGCGGATCACCTGGTGCACGATGCGCTCCATGATCTCGGGCGTGGTCAAGCCCACCGCCATCTTGGTGCGCGCGATGTCGCGCACCAGGTCGCGGTGCGCCACCACATAGCCCACCCGCACCGAAGGGCTGATGACCTTGGAATAGCCGCCCAGGTAGACCACGCGCCGGCTGCCGTCCAGAGCGGCCAGCATGGGCGTGAGGCCGGTGGCCAGCTCGCGCGAGATGTCGTCCTCGACCACCCACAGGCCGTGGCGCTCGGCGGCCTGCAGGATGCGGAAGGCGTTGGCCATGCCGATGCTTGCGCCCGAGGGGTTCTGCAAGGCGGTGTTGATGAACAGCGCGCGCGGGCGGTGCAGCGCGGCGGCGCGCTCCAGCGCCTCGCAGTCCAGCCCTTCGGCGCCGCGCGGCACGGCCACGGTGCGCATGCCGGCCAGCCGCAGCATCTGCAGCAGGTTCGCGTAGGCGGGCTGCTCCACCAGCACCGTGTCGCCGGGCCGCAGCAGCGTGCGGATCACCGTGTCCAGGCCATGCGTCACCCCTTGCGTCAGCAGCACCTGGGAGGCGTCCACCTCCATGCCATGGGCCGCCAGCCCGGCGGCGATGGTTTCGCGCAGCGGCGCGTAGCCGTAGGGATGGCCATAATTGGCGATGCGCATGGCCGGCACCCGCCCCAGGTGGCGCAGGGCCATGTGCAGGCCTTCTTCGTTCAGCCATTCGCCCGGCAGCCAGCCGCAGCCCGATTTGATGGGGATGGAGTGGTCCGCGAAGATATCCGAAAGCAGCCAGCTGTCGTTCAGCCGGGGCGGCTCCCAGGACAGCGGCTCGGCGCGGCGCGCGGGCGTTTCGGGCGCGGCCACGCGATAGCCCGCGCCCGGGCGGGCCGTCAGCCAGCCTTGCGACACCAGGCGGCTGTAGGCGCTGGCCACCGTGAACGTGCTCACCGCGTACTGCCGCGCGAATTCGCGCACCGACGGCAGCGCCATGCCGGGCCGCAGGGCCTGCGTTTCGATGGCGCGCTGCACGGCGGCCACCAGCTGCTCCACCAGGGTGGGCGCCTGCCCGCGCGCGCGGTCGGGCTGGAAATCGATCATGGATGAATCTATACAGTTGTCATGATTGCAACTATACAGTTAGCCCGTTTTGCGGCAATTGTATATTTTCATTCGCTCGTGGACGTCCGAGAATCGGTTTGATCGCGCCGCCCGCCCCTTTCCGCGCAGCGGCGTTTCTTTTCCTCCGGAGTCTCCCCATGAGCGCTGCCAAACTGCCCGACCTGTCCCACCTCTGGATGCCCTTTACCGCCAACCGGCAGTTCAAGGCGAACCCCCGCCTGCTGGCCTCGGCCAAGGGCATGTACTACACGTCTTTCGACGGCCGCCAGATCCTGGACGGCACGGCCGGCCTGTGGTGCGTGAACGCCGGCCACTGCCGCGAAGAAATCGTCTCCGCCATCGCCAGCCAGGCCGGCGTCATGGACTACGCGCCGGGGTTCCAGCTCGGCCACCCGCTGGCCTTCGAGGCCGCCACCGCCGTGGCCGGCCTGATGCCGCAGGGCCTGGACCGCGTGTTCTTCACCAATTCGGGCTCCGAATCGGTGGACACCGCGCTGAAGATCGCCCTGGCCTACCACCGCGCGCGCGGCGAGGCGCAGCGCACCCGCCTCATCGGGCGCGAGCGCGGCTACCACGGCGTGGGCTTCGGCGGCATTTCCGTGGGCGGCATCTCGCCCAACCGCAAGACCTTCTCCGGCGCGCTGCTGCCGGCCGTGGACCACCTGCCGCACACCCACAGCCTGGAACACAACGCCTTCACGCGCGGCCAGCCCGAGTGGGGCGCGCACCTGGCCGACGAGCTGGAACGCATCATCGCCCTGCACGACGCCTCCACCATCGCGGCCGTGATCGTCGAGCCCATGGCCGGCTCCACCGGCGTGCTCGTCCCGCCCAAGGGCTATCTCGAAAAACTGCGCGAAATCACCGCCCGCCACGGCATTCTGCTGATCTTCGACGAAGTCATCACCGCGTACGGCCGCCTGGGCGAGGCCACCGCCGCGGCCTATTTCGGCGTAACGCCCGACCTCATCACCATGGCCAAGGGCGTGAGCAACGCCGCCGTTCCGGCCGGCGCCGTCGCGGTGCGCCGCGAAGTGCATGACGCCATCGTCAACGGACCGCAAGGCGGCATCGAGTTCTTCCACGGCTACACCTACTCGGCCCACCCGCTGGCCGCCGCCGCCGTGCTCGCCACGCTGGACATCTACCGCCGCGAAGACCTGTTCGCCCGCGCCCGCAAGCTGTCGGCCCCGTTCGAGGAAGCCGCCCACAGCCTCAAGGGCGCGCCGCACGTCATCGACGTGCGCAACATCGGCCTGGTGGCCGGCATCGAGCTGTCGCCGCGCGAAGGCGCCCCGGGCGCGCGCGCCGCCGAAGCCTTCCAGAAATGCTTCGACACCGGCCTCATGGTGCGCTACACGGGCGACATCCTCGCGGTGTCGCCTCCGCTCATCGTCGACGAAAACCAGATCGGCCAGATCTTCGAGGGCATCGGCAAGGTGCTCAAGGAAGTGGCTTAGGGTGAACACGCCCTGAGCCGGCCCCGGCAGGAAACGCGCCGCCGCGCGGCGGCGCGTCCATCGAACTCCCGCATCGAGCTTTTGCATTCATGAAGAAAATCACGCATTTCATCAACGGCCAGCCCCACGAAGGCCGCAGCAACCGCTACACCGAGGGCTTCAACCCGGCCACGGGCGAGGTCGTCTCCTCGATCTGCCTGGGCGGGGCCGAAGAAGTGGACCTGGCCGTGGCGGCCGCCCGCGCGGCCTTTCCCGCCTGGTCCGAAACGCCGGCGCTCAAGCGCGCGCGCGTGCTGTTCAACTTCAAGGCGCTGCTGGACAAGCACCAGGACGAGCTGGCCGCGCTCATCACGCGCGAGCACGGCAAGGTGTTTTCCGACGCCCTGGGCGAAGTGACCCGCGGCATCGAGGTGGTGGAGTTCGCCTGCGGCATTCCGCACCTGCTCAAGGGCCAGTACACCGAGCAGATCGGCGGCGGCATCGACAACTGGAGCATGCGCCAGCCGCTGGGCGTGGTGGCCGGCATCACCCCGTTCAACTTCCCCATGATGGTGCCGTGCTGGATGTTCCCGGTGGCCATCGCCTGCGGCAACACCTTCGTGCTCAAGCCTTCGGAGCGCGATCCTTCCGTCTCGCTGCGCCTGGCCGAGCTGCTGCGCGAAGCGGGGCTGCCCGACGGCGTGTTCAACGTCGTGCAGGGCGACAAGCAGGCGGTGGACGCGCTCATCGCCCACCCCGAGGTGGAGGCCCTGTCTTTCGTGGGTTCCACGCCCATCGCGCAATATATCTACGCCGAGGGCACGCGCCGCGGCAAGCGCGTGCAGGCGCTGGGCGGCGCGAAGAACCACCTGGTGGTGATGCCCGACGCCAACCTCGACCAGGTGACGGACGCGCTCATGGGCGCGGCCTACGGCTCGGCGGGCGAGCGCTGCATGGCCATTTCCGTGGCCGTGGCGGTGGGCGACGTGGCCGACAAGGTCATCGAGCGCCTCAAGCCGCGCGTGCAGGCGCTGGTCGTCAAAGACGGCATGCAGCCCGACGCCGAGATGGGCCCGCTCGTCACCGCGCAGCACCGCAACAAGGTCATGGGCTACATCGAGGACGGCATCGCCGCGGGCGCGCACCTGGTGGTCGACGGCCGCGGCCTGCAGGTGCCGGGCAACGAAAAGGGCTTCTTCCTGGGCGGCACGCTGTTCGACAACGTGAAGCCCCACATGAACATCTACCGCGAAGAGATCTTCGGGCCGGTGCTGTGCGTGGTGCGCGTGCCCGACTTCGCCTCGGCGGTGGACCTCGTCAACGCGCACGAATTCGCCAACGGCGTGGCCTGCTTCACTTCCGACGGCGGCGTCGCGCGCGCCTTCGCGCGCCAGATCAAGGTGGGCATGGTGGGCATCAACGTGCCCATTCCCGTGCCCATGGCCTGGCATTCGTTCGGCGGCTGGAAACGCTCGCTCTTCGGCGACCACCACGCCTATGGCGAGGAAGGCATACGCTTCTACTCGCGCTACAAGAGCGTCATGCAGCGCTGGCCGGACAGCATCTCCAAGGGCGCCGAGTTCACCATGCCGGTGGCCAAGTAAGGCCGGCTCCCCGCGGGCCCGGTGCGCTCGCGCGGCCGGCCCGCCGCGCCGCGTGCGTTCCACGGGGCGGACATTCGGGTATTCCCCACGGCGCACCGCCGTCCCTTGCGCACGCCGGGCCGGCACGCATGCCGGCGCGCCCGCGGCAAGAGCCGCGGGGCCGGCCATGAAACGTTCGGTTTCACCGGCGCCGCCCCGGTCCGCGCCCTGCCGGCCAACGAGGCAAAACAACCATGGACACGCTTGCGTCCGGGTATCAGAATGGCGCCTTGCGGTCCGGCTCTCACCGGCCGGCCCGCTACCGCCTGACCCTCGCGCGCCGCCGCGGCGCGGCGCGTCAACGACGTAGCGGCAACCGCCGCTCACACCGCTTCAAGGGGAACACTCATGCTGAAGTTTGTCAGAGCGGCCGCCCTGGCCGGCGCAACCCTTCTGATGGCCCATGGCGCCCAGGCAGAGACGGTCATCAAGGCCGTCATGCATTCGCCGCTTCGTCTCACCGATCCGCACGCCACCACGGCCTATATCACGACGTGGCACGGCTACATGATCTACGACACGCTGCTGGCCACCGACGCCGACAACAAGATCCAGCCCCAGATGCTGGAAAAGTGGGAGGTGTCGCCCGACGGCAAGACCTACACCATGACCCTGCGCCCGGGCCAGAAGTGGCATGACGGCAAGCCCGTCACCGCGGAAGACTGCGTGGCGTCCATCAAGCGCTGGGCCGCCGGCGACGTCATGGGCCGCACGCTCATGAAATTCACCGACAAGCTGGAGACGGTCGACGACAAGACCTTCCGCTTCGTCATGAAAGAACCCACCGACCTCGCCCTGCGCGCGCTCTCCAAGCCCACCGGCACCGCGCCCTTCATGATGCCCAAGCGCATCGCCGAGCAGCCCATCGGCAAGCCGCTGACCGACATGACCGGCTCGGGTCCCTTCAAGATCGCCGAGTTCAAGCCCGGCGTGAAGACGGTGTACGTGAAGAACCCCGACTACGTGCCGCGCAAGGAGCCGGCCAGCGGGCTGGCCGGCGGCAAGGTCGTCAACGTGGACAAGATCGAATGGGACGTGATGCCCGACGCCCTCACCACCGCCAACGCCCTGCTGGGAGGCGAGATCGACTTCGTCGAGCAGTTCCCCTACGACCTGCTGCCCATGGTGGAAGGCAACCCCGACCTGAAGGAAGAAAGCCTCAGCCCGGTCGGATACTTCACCATGTACCGCTTCAACTTCAAGTACCCGCCCTTCGACAACAAGAAAATCCGCCAGGCCGCCATGTACGCCATCGGCCAGGAAGACGTGATGAAGGCGCTGGTGGGCAATCCCAAGTACTGGAAGACCTGCGCCTCGCTGTGGGGCTGCGGCACGCCGCTGGAATCCGACATCGGCAAAGACATGGTGGTGCCGTCCAACATCGAAAAGGCCAGGCAGCTCCTCAAGGAAGCCGGCTACGACAACACCCCGGTGCTGCTCATGCACGCCACCGACGTGGGCACGCTCTCGGCCCAGCCCGTGGTCATGGCGCAGGCCCTGCGCAAGGCCGGCTTCAACGTGAACCTCGCGGCCATGGACTGGCAGAGCGTGGCCACGCGCCGCGCCTCCAAGGCGCCCCCGGCCGAAGGCGGCTGGAACATCCACAACACCAACTGGTACGCCACCGACGTCATGGACCCGGTGCGCTCGGCCCCGGCCGCGGCCAACGGCGACAACGCCTGGTTCGGCTGGCCCGACTTCCCGCAGATCGAGGAACTGCGCACCCGGATGGCGCTGACCTCCGACCCTGCCGAGCAGAAGAAGATCGCCGACGAAGTGCAGCGCATCGGCATCGACGAAGGGCTGTACGTGCCCCTGGGCCAGATGTCCGTGCCCACCGTGTACTCCACCAAGCTCTCGGGCCTGGTGCATGCTCCGGTGTTCGCGTTCTGGAATGTGAAGAAAGCCCCCTGAGGGCGAGCCGTAGGAGTCATCCATGCTGGCATTCGTCTTGCGCCGGCTGCTCGCGACCATCCCTGTCCTGGTGATGGTCGCCGTAGTGGTTTTCGCAATCCTGCGTTTCAGTCCGGGCGACCCCGCCATCATCATGGCGGGCGACGGCGCCACGCCCGAGCAAGTGGCCCAGATCCGCCAGACCATGGGCCTGGACCAGCCCGTGGCCCGGCAATTCCTCATCTGGGGCGGCAAGCTGCTGCAGGGCGACCTGGGCAAGTCGCTCATGTCAGGCGTGCCGGTCACGCAGCTCATCGGCCAGCGGCTGGAGCCCTCGCTCAGCCTGGCCGTGCTGACGCTGGCCTTCACCCTGCTGGTGGCGATTCCGCTGGGCGTGCTGGCGGCCTGGCGCCAGGGCAGGCTGCTCGACCGGGCCGTCATGGGCTTTTCGGTGCTGGGCTTCTCGGTGCCGGTGTTCGTGACCGGCTACCTGCTCATCTGGGTGTTCGCCATCAAGCTCGGCTGGTTCAACGTGCAGGGCTATACGCCGCTGGCCCGCGGCTTCTGGCCCTTCCTGCACCGCCTCATCCTGCCCGCGCTGGCGCTGTCCACCGTGTACGTGGCGCTCATCGCGCGCATCACGCGCACCAGCGTCATCGAGGTCATGGGCGAAGACTTCATCCGCACCGCCCGCTCCAAAGGCCTCACGGAAACCGGCGTGCTGCTGGGTCACGCGCTGCGCAACGCGGCCGTGCCCATCGCCACGGTGGTGGGCGTGGGCGTGGCGCTGCTCATCAGCGGCGTGGTGGTCACCGAATCGGTGTTCAACATCCCCGGCCTGGGCCGGCTGGTGGTGGAGGCCGTGCTGGCCCGCGACTACCCGGTCATCCAGGGGCTGACGCTGTTCTTCGCCTTCGTGTACGTATTCATCAATCTGGTTGTCGATTGCGCCTACACCGTGTTCGACCCGCGTATCAGGTATTGAGGGAAACGCCGATGCAAACGCCAACCGAAGGCGCCGCCCAGGCGGCCGCCGATCTTCCGGGCGCCGGCACGCCGCACGCCACGCCTGGCGCCAGGTGCGCCAGGGCCTGCGCAGCGTGCCCGTGCTGCTGGCGCTGGTCGTGCTGCTGGCCATCGTCGCCATCGCCGTGTTCGCGCCCTGGCTGGGCACCGTGGATCCCACGCAGATCAATCCGGGCGCGCGCCTGAAGGCGCCCTTTTCCGGCTACCTGCTGGGCACCGACGCCTTCGGGCGCGATGTCTGGTCGCGCGTGGCCTACGGCGCGCGCATCTCGCTCATCGCGGGCCTGGGCGCGGCCGTCATCAGCGTGGCCATCGGCCTGGTGGTGGGGGTGATCGCGGGCTGGTTCCGCACGCTGGACGGCTTCATCATGCGCACCATGGACGCCATCATGGCGATTCCGGGCATCCTGCTGGCCATCGCGCTGGTGGCGGTGACCGGCGCCAGCCTCACCACGGTGCTGGTGGCCATCACCATTCCGGAAATCCCGCGCGTGGTGCGGCTGGTGCGCGGCCAGATCCTGTCGGTGCGGGGCGAGCCCTACGTGGAGGCGGCCCTGGCGCTGGGCACGCCGCTGCCGCTGCTGCTGTGGCGCCACATGGTGCCCAGCACCATCGCCCCCCTCACGGTGCAGGGCACTTACGTCTTCGCCTCGGCCATGCTGACCGAGGCCATCCTCAGCTTCCTGGGCGCGGGCATCCCGCCCGAGATCGCGTCCTGGGGCAACATCATGTCCGAAGGCCGCATGTATTTCCGCATGCTGCCCGGCCTGATCCTCTTCCCGGGGCTGTTCCTGTCGCTGACCGTGCTCAGCGTGAACATCCTCGGCGACGCCCTGCGCGATGCGCTGGACCCGAAAATGGTACGCAGGATCTGATGCCCATGAACTACGCTCCCAATCCCCCGGCCGGCGACACCTCCGCCGCCGTGCTGGCCATCCGCAATCTCTCGGTGGAAGTCGCCGGCGCGGGCAACCGCGTGGTGCGCAACCTGAGCCTGGACGTGCACGCGGGCGAAACCGTGTGCGTGGTCGGCGAGTCGGGCTCGGGCAAATCCGTCACCTCGCTCGCCGTGATGGGGCTGCTGCCCGCGGGCGTGCTGCGCGTCGCCTCCGGCGCCATCCGCGTCGAGGGCGAAGACATCGCCCACGCCGCCGCGCGCCGCCTGCGCGAATTGCGCGCCACGCGCATGTCCATGGTGTTCCAGGAACCCATGACCGCCCTCAACCCGGTGCATACCGTGGGCCGGCAGGTGGACGAGGTGCTGCGCCTGCATCGCCGCATGTCCGCCGCCGAGCGCCGCGCCAGGGTGCTGGAGATGTTCCGCTCCGTGCACCTGCCCGACGTCGAGCGCATCTACGACGCCTATCCGCACCAGCTCTCGGGCGGGCAGCGCCAGCGCATCGTCATCGCCATGGCGCTCATCCTCGAGCCCAAGCTGCTCATCGCCGACGAGCCCACCACGGCGCTGGACGTCACCACCCAGAAGCAGATCCTCTCGCTCATCAAGGAACTGCAGCACAAGCACCGGACCGCCGTCCTCTTCATCACGCACGATTTCGGCGTGGTGGCCGAGATCGCCGACCGCATCGTGGTGATGAACCGGGGCGACCTCGTCGAGAGCGGCTCGCGCGACGAGATCCTGGCCGCGCCGCGCCAGGCATACACCCGCCGCCTCGTATCCTCGGTGCCCAGCCTGGTGCCCGCGCACCGCGAGCCGCCCGAGGGCAAGCCGGTGCTGCACGTGAAGGGCCTGGGCCGCGTGTACGGCACGCGCGGCTCGCTGTTCGCCCGGCGGCCCGCGCGCAGCGTGGTGGCCGCCTCCGACGTCAGTCTCACGCTGCGCAAGGGCGAGATCCTCGGCATCGTGGGCGAATCCGGCTCGGGCAAGTCCACCGTGGCGCGCTGCATCGTCCGCCTCATCGAACCCAGCGCCGGCCACATGATGATGGGCGGCGAAGACCTGAGCACGCTGTCCGGCTCGGCGCTGCGTCCGGTGCGCCGCCGCATCCAGATCGTGTTCCAGGATCCGTACCGCTCGCTCAACCCGCGGCGCACGGTGGGCGAATCCATCATCGAGGGCCTGCTCAATTTCGGCGTGCCGCGCGAAGAGGCGCTCAAGCGCGCCGGCGACACGCTGTCGGTGGTGGGCCTGAGCCCCGACGCCATGCGGCGCTACCCGCACCAGTTCTCGGGCGGCCAGCGGCAGCGCATCTGCATCGCGCGCGCCTTGGTCATGGATCCGGAAGTGCTGGTGGCCGACGAAGCCGTCTCGGCGCTCGACGTGTCGGTGCAGGCCCAGGTGCTGGAACTGCTCGAACAGGTGCGCCAGCGCACCGGGGTGGGCGTGCTGTTCATCACGCACGACCTGCGCGTGGCCGCGCAGATCTGCGACACCATCCTGGTCATGCAGCACGGCAAGGTCGTCGAAACCGGCTCCGCCCTGAGCGTGCTCACCGAGCCGCGCCACGCGTACACGCGCGCCCTCATCGACGCGGCGCCCGGGCGCGACTGGGATTTCCGCAACTTCCGCCCCGTGGCCGCCAGCCTGCCCCAGGCCGGCGGCGCGGCGCACTGAGACTCCATCCCGATCCGAGGAACCCGCCAACATGCCGCAAGCCCATGAACTTTCCGCACAGGAACTGCTGCAAGCCTATCGCGCCAGGACGCTCTCGCCCGTAGAGGCCACGCGCGCCGTGCTGGAGCATATCGCGCGCTGGGAACCCGGCCTGCACGCCACCTATGCGCTGGATCCCGACGCCGCCCTGGCCGCGGCGCGCGCCTCCGAGGCCCGCTGGATGAAGGGCGAACCGCTGTCCTGCGGCGGCCGCACGCTGGACGGCGTGCCCGCCACCATCAAGGAAAACATCGCCACGCGCGGCGTGCCGGTGCCGCTGGGCACGGCCGCCACCGACCTGACGCCGGCCACGGCCGACGCGCCGCCGGCGGCCCGCATGCGCGAAGCCGGGGCCGTCATCCTGGGCAAGACCACCATGCCCGACTACGGCATGCTGTCTTCCGGGCTGTCGAGCTTCCATGCCCTCACCCGCAACCCCTGGGACCTCTCCAAGAACCCGGGCGGTTCCAGCGCCGGCGCGGGCGCGGCCGCGGCGGCCGGGTACGGGCCGGCGTGCACATCGGCACCGACATCGGCGGCTCGGTCCGGCTGCCGGCGGCCTGGTGCGGCATCGCCACACTCAAGCCCAGCCTGGGCCGCATCCCCATCGACCCGCCCTTCATGGGCCGCTGCGCCGGCCCCATGACCCGCAGCATCGCCGACGCCGCGCTCATGATGGGCGTGCTCTCGCAGCCCGACGCGCGCGACCACATGAGCCTGCCCTACCAGGAGTTCGACTGGCTCGACCTGGAACGCGACCTGAAAGGGCTGCGCATCGGCCTGCTCCTCGAAGCCGGCTGCGGCCTGCCCGTGGACCCCGAAATCACCGCCGCGGTCCAGGAGGCGGCGCGCCTGTTCGAGCAGGCGGGCGCCGTGGTGGCGCCCATGAAGCCCTGGATGACGCCGGAGCTGCTCGACGGCGTGGACCGCTTCTGGCGCACCCGCTCCGCCGTGGACCTGGCCGCGCTGCCCGAAGAGCGGCGCGCCCGCATCCTGCCGTTCATCCGCGCCTGGGCCGAAAGCGGCGGCGGGCAGACGGGCGAATCCGTGTTCCGCAGCTACTACGCCACCCAGCAGGTGCGCGCCGCCACCGTGGCGGCCTGCGCGCCCTACGACTACGTCATCTCTCCCGTGGCGCCCGTGGTGGCCTATAACGCGGAATGGGCCGCGCCCACCAACGACGTGGCCACCACCATGCACCACATCGGCTTCACGCTGCCCTACAACATGAGCGAACAGCCGGCCGCCTCCGTCAACTGCGGCTATACCCGCGCCGGCCTGCCCATCGGCCTGCAGATCGCCGGGGCCCGCTTCGACGACCTCGGCGTGCTGCGCGTGGCGCGCGCCTGGGAACGAATGCGCCCGGCGCAGCGCCCCTGGCCCGCGCCGCCCGCGCAAGCCTGAGCCGGCCGAACCCGGCCCGACCTTACAGGAGTCTCCATCCATGCGCTGGCTATTGGCAATGATCAAGCACGAGACGAACACCTATTCGCCCGTGCCCACGCCGCTGGAACGCTTCTTCCGCGGCAGTCCCGAGATCCTGCGCGGCGAGCGCGCCGTCGCGGCCTACGAACACACCGACAGCGGCCTGGGCGGCTATATCGAGGTGGCGCGCCGGGAAGGCGCGGACATCGTGGTGGCGGTGGCCGCCGAATCCTGGCCCAGCGGCCCGGCCTCCGCCGCCGTCTATGAAACCCTGTCGGGCCTGGTCCTCGACGAGGTGAAGCGCGGCGGCTACGACGCCATCCTGCTCGACCTGCACGGGGCCATGGTGGCCGAGGGCGTGGAAGATGCCGAAGGCTGCCTGCTGCGGCGGCTGCGCGAGATCGATCCGCACACGCCGGTGGCGGTCACGCTGGACATGCACGCCAACATCTACGAGGACATCGTCCGGCACGCCACGGTCGTGACGGGTTTTCATACCTATCCGCACGTGGACATCCGGGCGGCCGGCCTGCGCGCGGCCGACGTCATCGCGCGCACGCTCAAGGGCGAGGTCCGGCCCGTGATGCGCTGGGCCAACCGGCCCATGCTGCCCCACATCATGCGCCAGGGCACCCATGCCGAGCCGAACAAGTCGCTGCAGGAGCGCTGCAAGACGCTGGAAGCCGGCGGCGTGCTGGCTGCCTCGGTGTTCGTGGGTTTTCCCCACGCCGACATCCGCGAGGCCGGGCTGAGCGCCGTGGTCTGTACCGACGGCGACCCGGCCCGCGCCGAATCCCTGCGCGACGAGCTGCTGGAACGGGCCTGGGCCAGCCGCGCACAATGGGTGTTCCACTCCGAGCCGCTGGCGCCCGCCGTGGCGCGCGCCAAGACGCTGGCCCAGGGGCCGGTAGTCCTGCTGGACCATTGCGACAATACTGGCTCGGGCGGCACCATGGACACCACCACGGTGCTGGCCGAAGTGCTGCGCCAGGAACTGGACAACGCCGCCTTCTACGCCATCTGCGATCCCGAGGCCGCGCGCGAGGCGGCCGATGCCGGCGTGGGCGGCACGGTCACGCTGAAGCTGGGCGGCAAAGTGGCCATGCCCGCCATCAGCCAGCGCAGCGAGCCGCTGGACATCACGGCGCGGGTGAAGCTCGTCTTCGACGGCGTATACCGCAACCGCGGGCCGATGTACCGCGGCGTGCGCAACGACACCGGGCTGACAGTGGTGCTGGACACGGGCAAGGTGGAAATCGTGGTGGTGTCGCGCCACCAGGAGCCTTTCGACCTCAACTGCCTGCTGTCCGTGGGCATCGACCCGCTGCAAAAGCGGTACCTGGTGCTCAAGAGCCGCGTCCACTGGCGCGCCGGCTTCTCGGACATCGCCACCGCCGTCATCGAGTGCACGGGCGTAGGCGTCACCACGTCCGACTACGGCCAGCTCGACTTCCGCCACGTGCGCCGGCCCATCTATCCCCTGGATCCGCTGTAGCGCCTTGCCGTGCCCGCAGCCAAGCCGGCGCCGCGTGCGCCGGTTTTCATTTTGACATGTTCAGTAACTCGCCCGGCGATTTCCGGCGTGAGGGGTCGGTATACTCGCCGCCAGCCTGACTGGCAGATGAATTCGTGCCCGCCGTCCTCGCGGGACGCGGCGGGCAGCCATTCCTTAACGAAATAATCTCGACATCAATGAAAAAAAGCGTGGCGATCACCCTGGGCGTGGTCATTGTGGGAGCGGCGGGCTGGCTGGGTGCCACCTGGTACACGGGCAAACGCATCGAGGAGAGCGCGCAACGCCGCCTGAACGAAACCAACGAGAAGCTGGCCAAGATCACGCCGCTGTTCGGACTGCGCATCGACCAGCTCAAGTATGAACGCGGATTCTTCTCCACCCAGGCCCGCTACGGCATTTCCCTGCTGAAGAACGAGAACGCGCCCGACGACCTGCCATCGGGCATGATCGAATTCGACGCCCGCATCGAACACGGCCCCTTCCCCAGGAGCGCCCTGGCGCGCGGCGCCATCGCGCCCAAGCTGGCCTTCGTGCACACTGAAATGGCGCAGACCGACCAGCTCAAGCCCCTGTTCGAGCTCACCAAGAACGTGCCGCCCCTTTCCGGCGACGCCGTCGTCAGCTATGGGGGCAACGCCAACAGCAAATTCCAGGTGCCGCCGCTGCAATTCAAGGAAGGCGATTCCGTGCTGGATTTCAGCGGCATGCAGCTCGCCGGCACCTACGAACGCGCGCAGCAGGCCGTAACCGGGCATGCCGTCATCGACAAGATCGCGGTCAACGGGTCCCAGGAAGGCAAGCCCTTCAGCCTGTCGATCAGCGGGCTTTCCGGCGACGCGAACAGCCGCATGGGCAAATTCGGGCTGTCGGTGGGCGACTCCGGCATCAAGGTCAAGCGCATCGAGATCGCCGACCCGAACGGGGCCATGAAGCTCGCGCTGGACGATTTCGGCTACGGCGTGACGCTGTCCGAAAACGACAAGAGCATCGGCGTCAAGGCCGCCTATGACAGCGGCAAGGTCACGGTCAACGACATCGCCGTGGGCAGCGGCCAGATGGTGGTCACGCTGGCCAACCTGGACGGCCAGGCGGTCAAGCAATTCTCCGATACCTACAACCAGATCGTGCGCCAGGCCATGGCCGGCGCCACCGACGAAGGGCTGAAGGACGAGCAGGTCGATTCGCTGCTGGATACGGGCACGCAACTGCTGGCGGGCAATCCCAGCTTCGCCATCGAGCCGCTGTCCTGGAAGACCGACAAGGGCGAAAGCAAGCTCAACTTCGCGCTCGAACTCTCCAACCCCGCGGACGCCAAGGATCTGACCCCGCAGGAGATCGCAGTGCGCGCCATCAAGCGCATCGACGCCACGCTCGTCGTATCCAAGCCCATGGTGCAGGACCTGGTGTCGCAGTACCTCATGAAAACCGACGGCCTGGAAGCCGCGCAGGCGGGCGATCAGGCCGCCGAGCAGGTGCGCACCCTGGCCGGCATGGCGGAAATGTTCAACATCGGCGCCAACGACGGCGACAACATCGTCGGCAAGTTCCACTATGCCGACGGCATGGGCGACCTGAACGGCAAGAAGATCCCCGCCGAAGTGCTGTTCGCGTCCCTGCTCGAAGCGTCCGGCCAGGACGACGGCCAACTCTCCCTGGACGACGAGGACGGGCCGGAAGAGATGAGCGCGGCAGAGGCCACGCAGTCCGCCGCCGACGCGGCCGCCGAGGCCGCCGCCGCAGCCGCCGGCGACGACGCCCGCGCTGCCGCGGGCATGATGCGGAATTTCGACGCGGACACCGTGGGCGGCATCCTGGACGACATCGGCTTTTCGTACAGCAAGAAAGACGGCGACAACGGCCCGGTCCTGGTCCTGGAGCCGTCGTACACCGGCGCGACCGACCTGCGCCTCGAATTCCTGTGCGAGGACGGCGCCGACTCGTGCCTGGACCTGACCGCCACGGCCGTATACGCCACGAAAAAGCCCGTGCCGCTCAAGGCCATCAACGGCTGGAACCAGCAGTACCGCTGGGCCCGCGCCTATGTGGACGACCAGAACCGCGCCGTGCTGCAGATGGACATGAACTCCGAAGGCGGCATCGGCCGCGAGAGCCTGCAAATCCTGCTGAACACCTTCTTCAGCCTGTCCGAGGACTTCTCCGCCACCGTCGATCCCGTCACGGGAAAACGCTAGGCCGCAGCCGGCGCCCCGCCGCGCGGGGCGAACAAAAAAGGCTCCTGTCCGGAAAGACAGGAGCCTTTTTCATTGCAGGCCGCGGATCAAGCGTAGGCTTGCACCGGAAGGCAGGCGCACACCAGGTTGCGGTCGCCGTAGGCGTTGTCCACGCGGGCCACCGGCGGCCAGTACTTGGCATCGCGCAGCGACGCCACCGGGTAGGCGGCCTGCTGGCGCGGATAGTCGTGCAGCCATTCCTCGGCCAGCAGCATCTGCGCGGTGTGCGGCGCGTTCTTGAGCACGTTGTCGTCGCGGTCGCGCTCGCCACGCTCCACCTGGGCGATTTCCTCGCGGATGGCGATCATCGCGTCGATGAAGCGGTCCAGCTCGGCGCGGCCCTCCGACTCGGTGGGCTCGACCATCAGCGTACCCGCCACCGGGAAGCTCATGGTGGGCGCATGGAAACCGTAGTCCATCAGGCGCTTGGCGATGTCTTCGGCGCTGATGCCCGAGGTTTCCTTGAGCGGGCGCACGTCGAGGATGCACTCGTGCGCCACGCGGCCGTTGCGGCCCGCGTACAGCACCGGATAGTGGCCGCGCAGCCGGGCGGCGATGTAATTCGCGTTCAGGATCGCGACCTCGGTGGCGCGGCGCAGGCCGTCCGCGCCCATGAGCGCGATGTATACGTATGGAATCGGCAGGATGCCGGCCGACCCGAAGGGTGCGGCCGACACCGGGCCCACCTTGGCTTCGCCGGGCAGCCTGCCCTGTTCGTTGAGCACGCCGGGCAGGTAGGGCGCGAGATGGGCGCGCACCGCCACCGGGCCGACGCCCGGCCCGCCGCCGCCGTGCGGAATGCAGAACGTCTTGTGCAGGTTGAGATGCGACACGTCGGAGCCGAACTTGCCGGGTTTGGCCACGCCCACCATGGCGTTCATGTTGGCGCCGTCGAGATACACCTGGCCGCCGGCCTCGTGCACCAGCTCGCAGATCTCGGTCACGGCTTCCTCGAAGACGCCGTGGGTCGAGGGATAGGTGATCATCAGCGCCGCCAGGCGGTCGCCCACCTGCGCGATCTTGGCGCGCAGGTCGGCCAGGTCCACGTTGCCGTTGGCGTCGGAGGCCACCACCACCACATCCATGCCCGCGAGCTGGGCCGAGGCCGGGTTGGTGCCGTGGGCGGAGGACGGGATCAGGCACACGTTGCGCTGCGATTGCCCGTTGGCCTGGTGATAGCCCCGGATGGCCAGCAGGCCGGCATACTCGCCCTGCGCGCCCGAATTGGGCTGCAGGCTGATGTTGTCGTAGCCGGTGATCTCGCACAGCGCGGCCGACAGCCGGTCCACGAGCGCCTTGTAGCCTTCGGCCTGCGAAGCCGGCGCGTAGGGGTGCAGGTTGGCGAATTCGGGCCAGGTGATGGGAATCATCTCGGCCGTGGCGTTCAGCTTCATGGTGCACGAGCCCAGCGGGATCATGCTGCGGTCCAGCGCCAGATCCTTGTCGGCCAGCTTGCGCAGGTAGCGCAGCATGTCGGTCTCGGACTGGATGCTGGAGAACACCGGATGGACGAGGATGGCGCTCTCGCGCGCGACCGGCGCGGGAATGCCGCCGGCCGCCTGGGCGTCCAGCGCGTCCACGTCGAGTTCGACGCCGTCGCGCTCCAGGCCGGCGGCGAACACGTTCACCAGCGCCTGCAGATCGGCGGCGGTGACGGTTTCGTCCAGCGACACGGCCAGCCGCGCCCCGTCGACGCGGCGCAGGTTGATGCGCGCGCAGTCCGCCGCGGCGAGGATGGCGGGCGTGGCGGCGCCGGTTTCCAGGAGCAGCGTGTCGAAGAAGGTGTCGTTGGCCACCTTCACGCCCAGCTTGACGAGTTCGCCGCGCAGGATGGCGGTGAAACGCTGCACGCGGGTCGCGATGCGGCGGATGCCTTCGGGGCCGTGCCACACGGCGTACATGCCGGCCATCACGGCCAGCAGCACCTGCGCGGTGCAGATGTTGGAGGTGGCTTTCTCGCGCCGGATGTGCTGCTCGCGGGTCTGCAGCGCCAGGCGCAGCGCCGGGTTGCCCTGGGCGTCTTTCGAGACGCCGACGAGGCGGCCGGGCATGTTGCGCTTGTAGGCGTCCTTGCAGGCCATGAAGCCCGCGTGCGGGCCGCCGAAACCGAACGGCACGCCGAAGCGCTGGGCCGAGCCGACGGCGATGTCGGCGCCCCACTCGCCGGGCGCGGCCAGCAGGGCCAGCGCGAGCAGGTCGGTGGCGCAGGCCACCACGGCGCCCTGGGCGTGGGCGTCTTCGGCCAGCTTGCGGTAGTCGGCGATGGAGCCCGTGCTGTGGGGATACTGCAGCAGCACGCCGAAGCACTCGGGCAGGCCCTCGGCCTCGTCGCCCACGGCGATCTCGATGCCCAGGCCCTCGGCGCGCGTGCGCACGACTTCCAGAGTCTGCGGATGCACGTGGCGCGACACGAAGAACACCGGGCTCCTGGACTTGGCGCCGCGGCGCGCCAGCGTCATGGCCTCGGCCGCGGCGGTGCCTTCGTCGAGCAGCGAGGCATTGGAAATGTCCAGCCCGGTCAGGTCGGCGATCATGGTCTGGTAGTTCAGCAGGGCCTCCAGGCGGCCCTGCGAGATCTCCGGCTGGTAGGGCGTGTAGGCCGTGTACCAGGCGGGGTTCTCGAGTATGTTGCGCAACACCACGTTGGGCGTGTGCGTGCCGTAGTATCCCTGGCCGATGTAGCTGCGGTAGACCTTGTTGCGCTGCGCGATCCGCTTGAGTTCGTCCAGCACGTCGGTTTCGCTGCGCGAGGGCGGCAGCGCCAGCGGGGCCTGGCTGCGGATCTTGGGCGGAACGACTTCCTCGATGAGGGCATCCAGGCTGGGGCTGCCGATAACGGCGAGCATGGCGGCCTGGTCGGCCTCCGAAGGGCCGATGTGGCGGGGAATGAAGTCGGTGTGGGTGTCTAGGGCGCGCGACATGGAATATCTCGGGGTGGCGGTGCGTCGGGAAGGACGGACGGCAAGGCATCGGACGGGCGCGGCCCTCGCGGACCGGCCCGTCGCGGCGGGCCTCAGCCGTTGGCGACGGCTTCGTAGCCGGCCGCGTCCAGCAGCTTGTCGGCGTCGGCCGCGTTGTCGGGCTTGATCTTGAAGATCCAGGCCGTATAGGGCGATTCGTTGATGAGGTTGGGCGAGTTCTCGAGCTCGTCGTTGAAGGCGACGATTTCGCCGGCGACCGGGGCGTAGATGTCGGAAGCGGCCTTGACCGATTCCACCACGCCGGCGGTGTCGCCGGCGGCCAGCTTGGCGCCGACCTTCACGTCGCCGACGAAAACCAGGTCGCCCAGCTGATCCTGGGCATTGTCGGTGATGCCGACGACGAACACATCGCCCTCGGCTTGGACCCATTCATGGGACTCGGTGTATTTGCGATCGGTGGGCAGACTCATGGAAGCTCCTGGGCAATAGGGGAATAGGGACGGAATTGCGCGCCTGCGCGCGCCCGCCGGCGGCAGGGCGGCGCGCAGGTTTCGAGTTTACGGGTGTTCGACGGCTTTGCCGTTACGCACGAAGGGCAGCTTGCAGACCACGGCCGGCACCCATTTGCCGCGGATTTCCACCTCGGCCGCGTCGCCCGGCTTCACGTCGGCGGGCAGGCGGGCAAAGCCGATGGAAACGCCCAGCGTGGGCGACATGGTGCCGCTGGTAAGTTCGCCCATGCCCGATTGGGTGCGCACCGCCATGTGGGCGCGCATGACGCCGCGCTCCAGCAGCTTCAGGCCCAGGAACGCGGCGGGCGTGGAGCACTGCTCGAGCGCGTCGCGGCCGATGAAGCGGCGCGCGGCGTCCTTGAGCGATACGGTCCAGCTCAGCCCGGCCTGATCGGGCTGGGTAAGTTCGTCCATGTCCTGGCCGTACAGATTCATGCCGGCCTCCAGGCGCAGCGTGTCGCGCGCGCCCAGGCCGCAGGGGCGCACGCCCTGGGCCGCCAGGTCGCGCCAGAGCGCCACGGCCTGGGCGGCAGGCAGCACGATCTCGAAGCCGTCCTCGCCGGTGTAGCCGGTGCGGGCCACCAGCGTGTCGTCGGCCACCTGAGCGGCCACGAAGGGCGTCAGGCCCTCGGTGGCGGCCTGCCAGGCCGGGCGCGCGGCCCACACCTTGGCGCGGGCATTGGGGCCCTGCACCGCCACCATGGCGAGATCGCGGCGCGGCGTGATGGTGACGTCGAACTTGCCGGCGCTGGCCACGCGCCGCATCCAGGCCATGTCCTTGTCGGCGGTGCCGGCATTGACCACCACGCGCCATTGGTCGGCGGCGAAGAAATAGATGATGAGGTCGTCGATGACGCCGCCCTGCGGATTCAGCATGCAGCTGTAGAGGGCCTTGCCCGGCACCGTGAGCTTGGCCACGTCGTTGGCCACCAGGCGCTGCAGGAAAGCGCGGGCATCGGGGCCGGCGACGTCGGCGTTGAGCATGTGCGAGACGTCGAACATGCCGGCGTCCTGGCGCACGGCGTGGTGCTCCTCGATCTGCGAGCCGTAGGCCAGGGGCATGTCCCAGCCTCCGAAATCGACCATGCGGGCGCCCAGCGCGACATGTTCTTCGGCCAGGGGGGTGCGTTTGAGGGTTGCGGACATGCGCGGGACTCCGGAGCGGCGGCGGTGCCAGGGTTACGGAACGCCGTTGGAGCTGCGGAAAGCGCCTCTGCAACGGCCGGATCTTCCGCCCCTCTGTCCTTTTGCCTGAGAGTTGCCCCGCGTGGCGGGTTTGCACCTTCGGCGCCTGGGCGGCACGCCAGTCTCTTCAGGGGCGGCGCCAGGTCTCTCCAGAGCGCTGTTTTGCCGGGTCCGCGCCGGGCCGCGCCAGACGGAACGAGCCGGCAGCCGCAGGACGGGACGTGGCAAGCATGGGCGGTATGGGTTACCTGAGCGATTCCGGGCGAATTGCGCCTTCGGCGGCGGCCGGCAGTGCCTGGCCGCTCTCTCCCGCAACATGCGTGACAGCCGCGCAAGCATACATCGAAATCCCCGCCGCCGGGAAGCCGCCGGCGCTGCGGTCCGGGGACGGAACGGGCGTCCTAGCCCAGCGCCGTGTCCAGCAGCATCATGAGCACGAAGCCCAGCATCAGCCCGCCGGTGGCGTAGACCTCGTGTCCCTTGCGGTGCGATTCGGGAATGATCTCGTGGCTGATGACGAAGAGCATGGCGCCGGCCGCGAAGCCCAGGCCCCATGGCAGCAGGATCTCGGACCAGCCCACGATGGCCGCCCCCAGCACGGCGCCCACCGGCTCCACCAGGCCCGACAGGATGCCCAGCGCCACGGCGAATGCGCGGTTGTAGCCGGCGGCCAGCAGCGCCACCGCCACCACCAGGCCTTCGGGAATGTCCTGGATGGCGATGCCGGTGGCCAGGGCGGTGCCGCGCAGCGCATCGTTGCCGGCGTAGCCCACGCCGATGGCCAGCCCTTCGGGCAGGTTGTGCAGCGTGATGGCGAAAACGAAGAGCCAGGTGCGGCGCAGCCGGTGCGCCTCCAAGCCTTCGCGGCCCTTGATAAAGTGCTCGTGCGGCAGCGTGCGGTCCATGAGAAGCAGCGCCGCGGCTCCCAGCAGGATGGCGGCGCCCACCTGGATGCCGGCGCCCCAGCGGCCGTAGCCCAGCGTTTCGGCGGCGTCGATGCCCGGCGCCACCAGCGAAAAAGCGCTGGCGGCCAGCATGACGCCGGCGCCGAAGCCGAACATGGCGTCCTGGGCTTTCTGGGGAATGGTGCGGGCGAAAAGAATGGGCACCGTGCCGGCGGCGGTGGCGCCCGCGGCTACCAGGCCGCCCAGCAGGGCGTCGGCCACGTGGCCGGCCCGCGCGTCCAGGTACGCCCACAACTGGTGCAGGGCCAGGCAGGCCACCATGACGGCCAGCGTCCAGACGCTCACGCTGGTGGCCGCGGGCCGCAGGCGATGACGGCTGAATGTGTTCATGTGCCGCTTTCCTTTCGACTGCCGATGCGATCAGGATAGGCTGGCGCCCGCCCTGTCAGGGCGGCGGGCCGCTGCCGGAAAGGCCAGGACATTGTAAGAGGCGGCGGCGGGATCCGGTTGGCGCCGTGTCGGCTGGGGCATGCGGCATCTCCTTGGCCGCCAGGCGGCCGGCGAGTTTGTTAAAAACGGAAATGATAGTTATTTTTATTTCAATCCACAAACACACGGCTGGCGTGGCCTGCGGCCGCGTCCCGCGTCAGGCTATAGCGCGCGGCCGCAGGCCACGCCGGAGGCCCAGGCCCACTGGAAGTTGTAGCCGCCCAGCCAGCCCGTCACGTCCACCGCCTCGCCCACGAAATACAGGCCGGGCAAGGCCTTGGCCTGCATGGTCTTCTGGTCCAGCCCGCGCGTGTCCACCCCGCCGCGCATGACTTCGGCTTTCTTGTAGCCGGCCGTGCCGCTGGGCACCAGGCTCCACTGGTGGATATCCTGCGCCAGGGCGCGCAGGGTCTTGTCGGGCGCATCGGCCATGCGCAGCGCGGCCAGGCCAGGCCGCCCGGCGCGTTCGGCCAGGTGCAGCCAGGCATCGGCCAGGCGGCGCGGCCACAAGCCGGCCAGCACGGTGTGCAGCTGCTGCCGGTTGCCCGACTTGAGGGCCAGCAGCTCGGCAGCCAGGTCGCGTCCCGGCGCCAGATCCACCACGATGGGCTCGCCCGGCTTCCAGTAGCTGGAAATCTGCAGGATGGCCGGGCCCGACAGCCCGCGGTGCGTGAACAGCAGGTCTTCGAGGAATTCGCCGCGCGCCTTGCCCTGCCCCGTGCGCAGCCCCACTTCCAGCGCCACGCCGGCCAGCGCGGCCAGCGGCTGCCACTGCGCCGGATCGAAGGTGAGCGGCACCAGCGCCGGACGCGGCTCCACAACCTTCAGCCCGAACTGGCGCGCGATCTTCAGGCCGAAGTCGGTGGCGCCCAACTGCGGGATCGCCATGCCGCCCGTGGCCACGACCAGCCGCGACGCGCGGATCACGCCCTGGGCGGTGCGCAGCTCGAAGCCCTGCCCGTCGCGCGCCACTTCCGACACCGGACAGCCCATGCGCCAGCGCACGCCGCCCGCGTCGCATTCGGCGCGCAGCATCTCGATGATGGATTCACTGGAATCGTCGCAGAACAACTGGCCCCGATGCTTTTCGTGCCAGGAAATGCGGTGGCGCCGCAGCAGCGCCAGGAAATCCTGCGGCGTGTACCCCGCCAGCGCCGAGCGGCAGAAGTTCGGGTTCTCGGACAGGAAATTGGCGGGGCCCGCGCCCAGGTTGGTGAAGTTGCAGCGCCCGCCGCCGGAGATGCGGATCTTCTCGGCCAGGCGCTGCGCATGGTCGACCAGCGCCACGCGCAGGCCGCGCTGGCCGGCGACCGCCGCGCACATCATGCCGGCGGCGCCGGCGCCGAGTACGGCTACGTCGAACATCGGGACTCCCGGACCGCGCCGGGCCCTATTCTTCTTTCAGGCAATCGACGTAGTAGCGCCTGGCCCCGTCGGCCCCCACTTCCTCGGCCAGGCCGTGGATGTAAGTCTCGAAGCCCGGAAAGCGCTCGTTGAACTCGCGCGCGAACTGCAGGTACTGCACGATGGTGCGGTTGAAGCGCTCGCCCGGGATGAGCAGCGGAATGCCCGGCGGATAGGGCGTGAGCAGCACGCCCGTGACGCGGCCTTCGAGCTGGTCGATCTCCACGCGCTCCACCTCGCGGTGCGCCATGCGTGCAAAGGCGTCGGACGGCTTGAGCGCCGGCACCATGTCGCTCAGGTACATCTCGGTGGTGAGGCGGGCCACGTCGCGCTCGCGGTAGGCCTGGTGGATTTCCTGGCAGAGGTCGCGCAGCCCCATGCGCTCGTAGCGGCGATGGTCGCGGCAGAATTCCGGCAGGATGCGCCACATCGGCTGGTTGCGATCGTAGTCGTCCTTGAACTGCTGCAGCGCGGTCAGCAGCGTGTTCCAGCGGCCCTTGGTGATGCCGATGGTGAACAGGATGAAGAACGAATACAGGCCGGTCTTTTCCACCACCACGCCATGCTCGGTGAGGTATTTGGACACCAGCGCGGCGGGGATGCCCGTCTCGCCGAAGCTGCCCGACATGTCCAGGCCCGGGGTGATGACGGTGGCCTTGATGGGGTCCAGCATGTTGAAGCCTTCGGCCAGGTCGCCGAAGCCGTGCCAGTGGTCGTTGGACTCCAGGATCCACTCGTCGCGGTTGCCGATGCCTTCGGACACCAGGCGGTTGGGGCCCCACACCTTGAACCACCAGTCGTTCTTGCCGAACTCGGACTCCACCTTGCGCATGGCGCGGCGGAAGTCCATGGCCTCGCGGATGCTTTCTTCCACCAGCGCGGTGCCGCCCGGCGGCTCCATCATGGCCGCGGCCACGTCGCAGGAGGCGATGATGGCGTACTGCGGCGAGGTGGACGTGTGCATGAGATAGGCCTCGTTGAACACGTTGCGGTCCAGCTTGCGGGTCTCGGATTCCTGCACGATGATCTGCGAGGCCTGCGAAATGCCGGCCAGCAGCTTGTGGGTGGAGTGCGTGGCGAAGACCATCGCGTCCTTGCTGCGCGGACGGTCCTGCCCGATGGCGTGCATGTCGCGGTAGAACTCGTGGAACGACGCGTGGGGCAGCCACGCCTCGTCGAAATGCAGCGTGTCCACGTAGCTGCCCAGCTGCTGCTTGATCATCTCCACGTTGTAGATCACGCCGTCGTAGGTGCTCTGCGTCAGCGTGAGGATGCGCGGCTTTTTGTTGACCGCCTCACGCGCGAACGGGTTGGCCTCGATCTTCTTGCGGATGCTGTCGGGGTGGAACTCTTCGAGCGGGATCGGGCCGATGATGCCCAGGTGGTTGCGCGTGGGGCGCAGGAACACCGGGATCGCGCCCGTCATGGTGATGGCGTGCAGGATGGACTTGTGGCAATTGCGGTCCACCACCACCACGTCGCCCGCGGCCACGTTGGCGTGCCACACCACCTTGTTGGACGTGGACGTGCCGTTGGTCACGAAGAAGCAGTGATCGGCATGGAAGATGCGCGCGGCGTTCAGCTCGGATTCGGCCACCGGCCCGGTGTGGTCCAGCAACTGGCCCAGTTCGTCCACCGCGTTGCACACGTCGGCGCGCAGCATGTTCTCGCCGAAGAACTGGTGGAACATCTGGCCCACCGGACTCTTCAGAAAGGCCACCCCGCCCGAATGGCCCGGGCAGTGCCACGAATAGGAGCCGTCCTGGGCATACTTGACCAGTTCGCGGAAGAACGGCGGCGGCAGGCTGTCCACGTAGCTGCGCGCTTCGCGGATGATGTGGCGGGCCACGAACTCCGGCGTGTCCTCGAACATGTGGATGAACCCGTGCAGCTCGCGCAGGATGTCGTTCGGGATGTGCTCGGACGTGCGCGTCTCGCCGTACAGATAGATGGGAATGTCGGCGTTGCGGAACCGCAGCTCGCCGATGAAGGCGCGCAGGTTCTTGATGGCGCTGGCCACATCCTCGGGCGAATCGACGTCGAACTCTTCATCGTCGATCGACAGGATGAAGGCGCTGGCGCGGCTCTGCTGCTGGGCGAAGGAGCTCAGGTCGCCGTAGCTGGTCACCCCGATCACCTCGACCCCCTCGGCCTCGATCGCCGAGGCCAGGGCGCGGATGCCCAGGCCGGACGCGTTCTCGGACCGGTAGTCCTCGTCGATGATGAAAATGGGGAAGCGGAATTTCATGCGGGCGCTCCTGGGGGTAAGGCGAAAGGGACGCGTAACGGATGGGTGGGACGCGAGGTGCGGACGCGAGTGTACTGCGTGTGGAAAGCCGCGTGATGACAGGCCGCGCCGGCATCCGCCGGCCGGCCCGGCGCAATGGCGGCATTGTAGGGCGGTTTTGGAGCGGGAACAGCCCGGCCGCGCCGTCCGGCTCAGCGGATGGTCTGCGCCTGGCCCTCTTCCATGGCGGCGCGGAACAGCTCGAAATAGGGAGGAATGGCTTCGGAGGCGCCATAGCGGATGCGGCGCTCGACCTTGGCGATGGCGCAGAAGCAGACTTCGGCTTCGGGTTCTCCGCACACCAGCACGACGGGGTCTTCGTCGTCGCAGACCTCGTACAGGCCGCCATAGGCGCGGCGCGCCACCTCGTACAAATAGGCGGCGGCCCCGACGGTCTGCATGGGAGTGAGGGCGAGCGTCCCGAGATGGGCGGCCTCCAGGGCTTCGTCCAGGGCGCTCACGCTGGCCAGGGAATAGTCCAGCGCGGCGCCGGTGGAACCGGCGGCCCGCACGAAGTCCTCGGCGGCATCCGTCACGCGCTCGACGAACTCGGCCTGCACTTCGTCACGCGTTGCCTCCTGGTTTATCTTGAGGAAACCGAACATCAGCGTCTCCTTTGCGAAAACCGCAAACGGCGATGAACCATTTTATATGGCGGGTATGCCTATACTGTCCCGAATCGCCCATTCCGTTTCCTATTCCCAACACTCCGTGCCAGATTCCCAACACTCCGGATCCGGGCCCGCGGCCCAGGTGCGCCGCCTCGTGCCCGCGGATGCCGCGGCATTGCGCCGTCTGCGCCTGGACGCCCTCGCAGAGGCGCCCGAATCCTTCGGATCGAGTTACGAAGAGGAACATACGCTGACACTGGAAGACATCCGCGCATGGATCGCGCCGCCCGACGATGGCGCGCTCTTCGGCGCTTTCCTGGAGGACGGGCTCGCCGGCATCGCCGGCGTGTCGCGCCAGCGGCGCCTCAAGATGCGCCACAAGGCCCATGCCTGGAGCGTGTACGTGGCGCCCCGATGGCGCGGCGCGGGCCTGGGCCGGGCGCTCATGCTCGCCGTCATCGCGCATGCGCGCGGCATGCGCGGCATACGGCAATTGCAGCTCAGCGTCACGGCGCACAACCAGGCCGCGCTGGCGCTCTACGCCAGCCTGGGCTTTCGCGAATACGGCCAAGAGCGCGAAGGGCTGTGCGTCAACGGCATCTACTACGACGAGAAACTGATGGCGCTGCCGCTCTCGTAGGGCGGCACGCCTTCCCCGCGGGCCGCGCAGCCGGTACCATGGCCGGCACCCGTCCACCCCTTGTTTGCGCGCAGATGAATCTCCTGGTCAACATCGACGTTCCCGATCTCGCCCGCGCCATCGCGTTCTACCGCGACGCCTTCGGATTGCGCGTCGCGCGCCGCCTGGGGCCGGCGGCCGTCGAGCTGGACGGTGCCGCGGTGCCGCTGTATCTGCTCGAGAAAAAAGCCGGCACGCGGGCCGCGAGCGCCACCGGCCAGACGCGCGACTACCGCCGCCACTGGACCCCCGTGCACCTGGACGTGGTGGTGGACGACGCGGACGCCGCGGTGGCGCGCGCCGTGGCGGCGGGCGCCATCCTGGAAGATCCGGCCGTCTCGCACGCCTGGGGACGCATTGCGCACCTGAGCGACCCTTTCGGCCACGGCATCTGCATCCTGCAATTCCTGGGACGCGGCTATGACGCGCTCGCGCCCGCCGCGCCCGCCTGCGAGCCGGTGTCGGAATCGGATTTCGAGGCGCTGCTGGCGCTGCGCATCGAAGCCATGCGGCCCAGCCTCGAACACCTGGGCCGCTTCGACCCGCAGCGCGCGCGCGACCGCCTGCGCAGCACCTTCCGGCCCGAACACACGCGCTACATCGTCAGCGGCGGCGAACGCGTGGGCTTCTATGCGCTGCGCCCCGACGGCGACGGCCTGCGGCTCGACCACTTCTACCTGCGCCCCTCCGCCCAGGGACAGGGGCTGGGCAGCGCCGTGCTGGCCGAGCTGCTGCGCCAGGCCGACGCCCGGCGCCTTCCGGTGCGCCTGGCTGCGCTCAAGGAAAGCGCGTCCAACCGCTTCTACCGGCGCCACGGCTTCGTCCAGACCGGCGAAGGCGAATGGGATATCGAATACTGCCGCCCCGCTCCGCCCGGAACGCGCTGACTCCGCGTTCGGCACAGCCGGCGCGCCCCTGAGCGCGCCCGAAAGCGCCGCACGCGCTTCGCGGGCGGGCCTACGTCCTGGGCAGCGTGACGCCGCGCTGGCCCTGGTACTTGCCGCCGCGATCGGCATACGAGGTTTCGCAGACCTCGTCGCTTTCCAGGAACAGCATCTGCGCGCAGCCTTCGCCGGCGTAGATCTTGGCCGGCAGCGGCGTGGTGTTGGAGAATTCCAGCGTGACGTGGCCTTCCCATTCAGGCTCCAGCGGCGTCACGTTGACGATGATGCCGCAGCGGGCGTAGGTGCTCTTGCCCAGGCAGATGGTGAGCACGCTGCGCGGAATGCGGAAATACTCCACCGTGCGCGCGAGCGCGAACGAGTTGGGCGGAATGATGCAGACATCGCCCTTGAAGTCCACGAAGGACTTCTCGTCGAACTGCTTGGGATCGACGATGGTGGAATTGATGTTGGTGAAGATCTTGAATTCGTCGGCGCAGCGCACGTCGTAGCCGTAGCTGCTGGTGCCGTAGCTGACGATGCGCCCGCCATTGGCCGTGCGGACCTGCCCCGGTTCGTAGGGTTCGATCATGCCGGCCTCGGCCTGGCTGCGTATCCAGCGGTCGCTCTTGATGCTCATGGTGGGGGTGCCTGGTAGGGAATGGGCGTCATTTTATCCCGAGCGCGCCGCCGCGCCCGGGATCACTGGCCGAAGAACGTCCGGTACACCAGGGCGATGCCGTTGACCGAACCGCCCTTGAGATCCAGCGACAGCCCCCGCGCCAGCCGGTAGCTGGCCCGGCCCACCGTGTCGCTGCCGGCCAGGGCCTGCTCCACGCTCAGGGTGATGCCATTGGCGAAAGACTTGCTCGCCACCAGGAACTGGGTGGCGAGCTCGCTGTCGCTGTCGCGGTTCACGTCGCCGGCCACGGTGCGGTCCGGCAGGATGCTGCCCGAGCTGCCGATGGCGCCGGTGCGCACGCTCACGTCGTCCAGGCCGAACTGTTTATAGAAAGGCTGCCCGCCCCCCAGCAGCGCCGTGCCCACCGACACCAGCAGGGCCGCGTCGCTGCCGCTTTCGTCGGGGCCCGCCCCAGCAGCAGCCAGGAAAGCTTTTCGACGTCGCTCACGTCGGGGTACGACACCAGGTCGATGCGAGGCCGCTGGGCCGTGCCCACCACTTTCACGCCCGCCTCCACCTGTTCCCCGGTGCGCAGGGCCTCGATGTCCAGCAGCGGATTGTCGAGCCTGCCCTGGAACGTCAGGGTGCCGCGCCGCAGGCGCAGCTTCTGGCCATAGGCCTCGATGCCGCCGCCGCGCGTGTGCAGCGCGCCCACGCCGGTCAGGCGACCGTCGCGCATCTGGATCTGGATCGCGCCGATCAGGCCCGCGTCCAGCCCCATGCCGGTAATGTAGAAACGCGGCCCCATGTCGAACTTGAGGTTCATGCTGGTTTGCAGCGGCGGCGACGCGTCCGCGGGCTCGTCGCCGGGATGGTGCACCTTCACGTCGTCGTCCAGCGAGGGCACGCCCTGCAGGATCTCCAGGCTGAACCAGCCGGCGTCCGCCTTCAGGTCGCCGACGATGTCCAGGCGCGGCATGGCGGCGGTCAGTTCGACGGTGCCCGACACCATGGCGTAGCGGTCCGAGCGCTGCAGAGCCGGAAAACGGTGCAGCACCACGCGCACGTTGCCGCCGCCCTGCAAGAGGTTCCAGCGGCCCTTGGCTTCCACGTAACCGTTCTTGGCGTCCGGATCTTCGGTAATCCAGGTCTTGGTGCGCCATTCCGCCGGCATGACGCGCAGCGAGGCGGGAAAGCGCAGGCTGTCGAGCACCAGCGAGTCGCCGTCCAGGCGCGCCGACAGCGTGCCGTCGATGAGCCGCACGCCATCGTCGATGCGCACCACGCGCAGTTTCTCGCCGCGGACGGAGCCGGTGGCCGACCATTTTCCGGCCAGCGTGCCCTGCGCCTTCAGGTCGGCCTTGAGAGTGCCCCCGATTTCCATGGTGTCGCCCACGAACAGCCCCAGCCAGGCCAGGTCGGCGATGTCGGCGTCGATGTCGCGCCGCAGCGGCTGGCGCGGATCGAGCGCCATGCCGCGCCGGCGTTCACGGCCAGCACCGCGCTGGCCGTGCCGTTGATCGCGCCCATTTTCCGGGTGGCCAGGTTCAGGCGGGCGTCCAGCCGGCTCGAACTGGCCGATGCGGGCGTGGCCTGCACCTCCAGGGCCAGGGTGCGCACGCCCAGCGGAATGGGCGGATCGCCGGGAATGAGCAGGTCGCCGTCGCGGCGCGCGACGCGCACGCGCCCGGCCAGCCGGCCGTCGAACTTGAGGTCCCAGAGCACGTCCAGCGCGATGCGCCGCTGGTTCTCGGCCACCATCGCGTTCACGCGCTTGGGGCCTCTGTCCAGGCGCGCCGCGGCCTGGGGATCGACGCGGCGATGATCTGGCGGGCCATGGCGGCCGTGATGACCAGGTTGTCTGCGCCGCCGGCGTCTCC